>JAPHUG010000348.1 GCA_026197195.1 Sedimenticola sp. | reverse complement strand
TCTGTACTACGGTCTCCTCGTAATCAGCTATCGCATCGTTGTGCGCGATGGGTAGCGGTGAAATCAATGCAGCGGTCTCACCAACAACGGAAAAATTCATGTGTGCAGACATATATCGATGCTCCAGTGTATTCATCCGGTCTGCTGAATAGTGTAAAAAACCACCAGCACCCCGACAAACTAAGGACAGATATTATTTATCTATTTGTTTTTATTGTTGTTTTACTTCTTATCACAACAACATCAGCATACATACTTCGGTCTCTAATGTTCTGGTATCATAGCAATACCTTTCTCAATTCTCTGTCATTGAGACGACATTTGGAGCCATGGAATCACTCGAACATTTTTTGGCAGCAAGCCCCTGGATGCAGAACCTGACCGAGCAACAACAGGCCTTGGTCAGAGAGACCCTGTTTGAAAAGCAGTTTAAGGCGGGTGATATCATCTGTCGCAAGGGTTCTCCCGCTGTGGAGTGGGTAGGCATCATTGAAGGGCTGGCTAAAATCTCCTGTGAATCCCATACCGGCAAACAGATCTCCTTCATTACAGGTATTCCTTCAGGCAGCTGGTTTGGTGAAGGATCACTGCTAAAGAAGGAGCCACGTCGTTATGACATTGTTGCACTGCGGGATTGCCGTATTGCCTTTATGCCGGTAAAGACTTTTTTTACGTTGCTTGAAGAGAGCATCAGTTTTAATCGTTTTCTATTAATACATTTCAATGAGCGTCTGGGACAGTTCATCGGTTATATGGAATATGACCGGTTCCTCTCCCCCGAAGCCCGTGTAGCCCGCTCACTCGCCTCCATGTTTAATCATGACCTCTACCCGGGCATGCACTATAAACTGGAGATATCCCAGGAAGAGCTGGGTAACCTCTCAGGCATTTCCCGACAACGTGTCAATCAAGCCCTTCATGTTCTTCAAGCAGCCGGTATTGTCGACGTAAAATATGGCGCGATTACTATCCTCGATGTCGAGTCACTCAAATCTTTTGAGGCATAAGTCTGCTTAGAGTTCTGCCGCCAGGGTGGCACCATCTCGAATGGCACGTTTCGCGTCCAGCTCTCCTGCCAGTTTAGCGCCGCCAATCAGGTAGGTGGGAACACCACTCTCCTCCATCGCCATATAGAGCGGTTTACGTGATTCCTGACCGGCACAGATGATTACGTTATCAACTTCCAGCAGTTGTGCTGTCTCGCCTATTTTTATGTGCAGACCTTCATCGTCGATACGTTCATATTGCACACCTGCCAGCATTTTAACGGCCCGGTGTTTGAGTGTTTCACGATGAATCCAGCCGGTGGTTTTACCCAGCCCGGCACCGGGTTTGGTTGTTTTCCGCTGTAGCAGCGTAATCTCCCGGAACGTTCTAACAATCTGGCGCTTTACCCCTGCCACCCCACCTCGTGCCGCGAGTTGCTTATCAATGCCCCACTCATTCAAGAAGGTATCAATATCCTGATCACCGGACTTACCGTTATGCGCCAGGTATTCCGCCACGTCAAAACCGATGCCACCTGCACCGATAATCGCCACGCGTTCACCAACCGGCTTATGATCTCGCAGCACATCGATATAGGAGAGTACTTTTGGATGATCAATCCCCTCTATGGGGGGTGTTCTGGGTGAAACACCTGTTGCTATAACAACGGCATCGAAGCCATCAGACACCAGTAGATCAGAAGAGACATGCTGGCCCAGGTGGAGATGCACACCGCTCAACTCTATTTGTCGGCTAAAGTAGCGCAGGGTCTCATTAAATTCCGCTTTCCCCGGAATCTGACGAGCCATATTAAACTGCCCTCCAATGCGCTTCTCTGAATCGTAAAGATGCACCTCATGACCGCGATGGGCTGCCAGTGTGGCACAGGCAAGCCCAGCCGGCCCGGCGCCAACAACCGCCATGCGTTTTCTTTTCTCAGGTGCCGCCGGCAGGTAATTCAGCTCTGTCTCATAACAGGCCCGGGGATTAACCAGACAGGTGGCACGCTGTTTCGAGAAGACATGATCCAGGCAGGCTTGATTACAGGCGATACAGGTATTGATCTCATCGGCTCGTCCCTCTGATGCCTTACGAACGAATTCAGGATCAGCCAGCATCGGCCTTGCCATTGAGACCATATCAGCATCACCACGTGCCAATACGTCCTCAGCCACTTCTGGAGTGTTTATCCTGTTGGTTGTAATGAGCGGAATAGTCACTTCAGCCCTTAACTTACGGGTCACCCAGGTAAAGGCTGCTCTGGGTACCATCGTGGCAATTGTTGGGATGCGTGCTTCATGCCAACCAATACCGGTATTAATAAGGGTTGCTCCAGCCGCTTCGACCGCTTTTGCCAGGGTCACTATCTCATCAAGATCGCTCCCTTTTTCAATTAAATCCAGCATGGAGAGTCTGAATATAATTATAAATTCATTCCCAACGGCTTGCCGGGTTAACCGGATGATCTCAATGGGTAGTCGCATGCGGTTGCTATAATTCCCGCCCCAGGAATCTGTGCGCTTATTGGTATGCTCCACCAAAAACTCATTTAACAAATAGCCTTCAGAACCCATTATTTCAACACCGTCATAGCCAGCCTGCTGTGCAAATACAGCACACCTGACAAAGCCTTTTATCTGTTTCTTTATCCCCCGCTCTGATAATGCGCGAGGCTTGAAAGGTGTAATGGGTGATTTAATAGCAGAAGGGGCGACATTGATGGGGGTATAGCCGTAGCGTCCTGCATGGAGAATTTGAAGACAAATCTTTCCACCCTCTTTATGAACAGACTCGGTCACCTGACGATGCCGTGCCACTTCAAATCGGTGAGTTAGCTTTGAAGCGAATGGGGAAAGCCAACCTGCACGTGTAGGGGCAAATCCACCTGTAACCATTAACCCCACCCCCCCTTTTGCTCGCTCAGCAAAATAGCGCGCCAGTTTGGGGAAATCAGACTTTCGGTCTTCCAGTCCAGTATGCATGGATCCCATCAGCACACGATTCTTTAACGTAGTGAAGCCGAGATCGAGTGGCTTTAAGAGGTTGGGATAGTGTTTTTGCATCGGCGGCCTATGTGTGTCGGGAATATTTGGTTAATTCAGGGAAAGCGTCGCATTCAATGCAGGTTTACGCAATTGTCACTTATGACTATTATTAGGCCATTCCGGCCATTTTAATACGCTGATGAAAAAAATAACCATCCTCTGCTACGACTATGCCTTCTCTTCCGTTATCACGGGTGTGCTTGATCTATTTAGCCTGGCCGGAGTGACCTGGAATAACATTCATAATAAACCACCAACACGCTTATTTGATATAAAGCTGGCCTCGCTTGATGGACGACCCGTCCGCTGTTTGAATAACGTAGCCATCGCAGCGGATAGTGCACTGTCCGAAGCCACGGATAGCGACATCCTGTTTATCCCCCCAATTGGTGGCCATATCGATAAAACCATTAAAAAGCTCCTACCCTCTATTCAATGGCTCAGAGAGATGCATAGCCAAGGTTGCCAGATCGTCAGCAGCTGTACAGGGAGTTTTTTGCTCGCCGAGACCGGGCTACTTGATGGTAAACAAGCGACAACACACTGGGGATATATGGATCAGTTCAAGGAGCGTTACCCCGCCGTTAATTTAAAACCAGAGCAGCTAATCACCAATGAGATCAGTCTGCTTTGTGCTGGTGGGGGCAGTGCGTGGCTGGACCTGTCCTTACTACTCATTGAGCAACATTTTGGCCATGATATTGCCGTGCAGACCGCCAAAGCGCTTGTTATTGAACGCAAACAACAGACCCAGACACCCTATTTCACCAATCACGGTCAGAAATACCACACTGACACCGATATTCTGGCCGTACAGACCTGGCTTGATGAACATTTTTCCAAGCCCATTACAATTGATGAACTGGGTGCGCAGCATGGTTTGAACTCGAGAACCTTTAAGCGACGATTCAAACGGGCAACGGGCGATTCCCCTCTTGCTTACATACAATCGTTAAGAATCGAAATGGCCAAAAAGCTTCTTGAATCAGGCAGAAGCTCCATCGAACAGATAACCCTGGAGGTTGGTTATCAAGATAGCAGTTCATTTGTGAAACTTTTCAAGAAAAAGACAGGATTATCGCCTCAAGCCTACCGACAAACATTCAGCCACATGGGGCATCGCCACCTATCTAAGCGCCAATAAGTAGTCTAATTTGAGATTGGAACCTGGAGCGCCTGCTTAATTTCTGAGTAGACCGTAGATTTTATTCAATGTCTGATCGACAAACGGGAACCTGTTAGGCTCAACAACTCTTGCACTGCCTTTCACAAGTTTTGTCACCAAGATCTCTGTTGGCAATATAAAGGCCTTGTATCCAAAACGGTCTATAAACATATGGTTATTTGTGACCGGACTGTACCAGGAGAGTTTTACTCGCTGAGTCTTTCCATCCGGTTCATCAAACTCAAACCAGCTGCCGATTTTGGTCTGCTGAATGATCTGCATCATCGCCAAATATTCGGATGATTGCTTGATTGGCTTTTTCTGTTTCTGCTTATTAACCGTTGCTGGTTTAATCAATTGATCTTCAGAGACAACTTCTGTTGCTTTCTCATCGGCTTCGAACCATTGATCAAATAGCGCAAGTAGTGCTGTGTACTCTGCGGGCTCACTACTCGAACCAAGAAACGCTACGCCGGCCTGAACATGACGATTCAACCCTGGTAGGGTATTTTTCAACCACTGGCGTATCTCAAGATCCGTTCCGGCAGCGTTTGCCTTTGCAACACTGCTGATCACCATCAGAACACTACGCCACTCCT
>JAPHUG010000172.1 GCA_026197195.1 Sedimenticola sp. | reverse complement strand
GCTCGGCCATACGCCGCTCTCCAACTGATCAAGCATGGGGGTATCATGCATCGGTTTCGCCATCAGTTATTCTCCCATTGATCTCGATTTATATAGTGCTTTCCAACCCATTTTCACCCTTGGTTGATAACAGGCTAAACGAGCAAGAACTTCAGACCTTGAAACCCAACATCGGATGACCGGCCTTCACTCCAAAACATGGGTAGCATTTTAGGATTCACTTATGCAGCAAAAATACCCCGCTAATGGGGGGGAAGGCGAGAAAAAGGCATATCCACTATGGGATATATGATAATTTGGTAATATATGAAAACTTAAAAAAGCTAACATTCTTTTTTCTTAAATAACAGTAACTTAAGATGGTTGTTTTTATCGGGTTTTAAATTTTACAGGCCTTTTTATTAGTGCAGCGCAGCATATCACTTATCCCATTTTGGGGTTGCGCCGAGGTCATTCTCTGGGGTTCAATAATGCCTGAACAGTTTACTTGGGTATTAGAATCACCACTTCAAACCGTGGCTATTTTACTGCTTTTATAAAGACGAGGTAATACATGCTCCTTCTAAGCGAGGTTCTGATACAAAGTCCTGACGTGGACTCTTTTGAGGAGCTGATCGAATTGATCAAGGTACGCCGTCAGTCTGAAATGTTTTTCAGGATCGATGTCAAACCACCCTTCAGTGACACCCCGGAAGATTGGGAAGACCGACTCGAAGCGGCCTTTACCTGAGGCCTCCTCATAAGGAACATCACAACGTGAAGTATTTACAGACCGAAGCCATTATGGGCGATAACGACTCTGCAGAGGATGCGGTCCAGTCAACCCAGCGGGTTGAATTGCATCTGGCAGAACTGGAGCAGAAACTGGCGGCAATGGATGCCAGCACTCCGGCAAGAGAGAAACTCCAGCTTGAGCTGGATTGTGGCTATGCCCTGCTCGAACTCAATCGCTTTGATGAAGCCTGGCCACTCGCCAGGCAGCTGTTTGATCGCGCCCTGGAGCTTGCAGAGTGGCAGCAAGCCGTTGAAGCCTGTGACATTCTATTCCAATCAGACAAGCCGGAATCCGTATCGGCCCTAGCGCAGGGTATCTGGCTAGCGGTGACGTTTCCGATTGATCCTGAGCTAACAGTCGCCATGTTGCAGCACCTTATTGACGAGACACCCGACAAATCTGATGGCGCGGCTGTCGCGGCTGCCGTCGCTAACTATATTGTGGATATCCGTGCCGACGAAAACAGTCGGGAAAACCTGCTGTTTTTTACCAACCAGTTACTCGGCCAAGTGGCCCGCAGGCACAGCCAGGTGGAGGAGCAGGAAATCTTTGATTTCTGGGTGCAACAGCTGGAGCTAGATAATCCAGAAAAATTCCTCCCCCGACTGGCCACCGTCCTGGATGTCCTGGTTGCCGGCCAATGGTGGTATGACAAGGCTGCCCTCCGGGAACAGATCCCGGATTAATCCGCCTCACACAGGATTTTCTGCTATGTACTGGGAAGAAGAGACAAACGAAGAGGGTTTTTCAATTCCTGAAGTGGTTATTGACCTTCAGTTCAAAATCCATTGCCCAACACTTCCTGTCGACCATGCCTGGCCTTTGGCCAGTGCCATCAAAAACGTACTTCCCTGGTTTTCCGATGAATCTGTTGCCGGCCTGCATCTGATTCACTGTGCCGAATCAGGAAACGGCTGGGAGCGACCTGAAGCGGGCGATGCACTGCTTCATCTCTCAAAACGCACCCCGTTGATACTGAGGCTACCAGCCGAACGGGTTGATGCAGCCCACGCCCTGGTAGGAAGCACACTGGATATTGCCGGTCACCCTATGCAGATCCTATCAGCAAAGCCAAAAAAGCTGGCGATGACCCGTTTTCTCTACGCCCGTTATATTGCAGCCGATGCCTCGCTCTCGGAAGAGGCGTTTATCACCTGGGCGGTCAGTGAACTAAAACAGATGGGACTGCGTTTTAAAAAGATACTCTGTGGCAAAGCCCATCAACTGCAAACACCCGATGGCCCGATTGACACTCGCAGCCTGATGGTGGCCGAACTCTCTTACGAGGATGCCATCACACTCCAGGAACAGGGCCTGGGTACAGAGCGCGTATTAGGATGTGGCATTTTTCTGCCGCAAAAATCCTTCTAGTACCTGATGTTAACCATTACAAAAAGGTATTTAATTTTTAAACCAGCCCTTATAACATATAAGCTTTACATAATATCCTAAACTGGCCTCCACTGACGCTAACCAGCTCATCAGGGCATGACATGGTGGAAAGGCCTACTAAAGAAACAGTACCGGAGGTAAACCCATGTCTTATGAATACAACGGCAACACCCTAGAGGCCAACGACAACGGCTATCTGGTGAATCACGAAGATTGGAATGAAGAGGTTGCAGGCATTATTGCCGCAGCAGAAGGCATCACCCTTTCTGAAAAGGCGTGGGATGTAATCAACTATCT
>JAPHUG010000096.1 GCA_026197195.1 Sedimenticola sp. | reverse complement strand
TCTGGAAACCATTGTCAAGGTTGTGTCAGGCGACACACCAGAAACCAGTGAATTGGTTGCTAATCTTTATGAGAGTGTTGTCACTGCGGGTGTCTGCCGTGCGGCTACCATCAAGGTAGCTGAAGCCGCAAAAGTGATTGAGAATACACAGCGTGACCTCAATATAGCGCTGATGAATGAACTCTCCATGATTTTTCATAAAATGGACATTGATACCGTAGATGTGTTGGAGGCCGCAGGAACCAAGTGGAATTTCCTGCCTTTCAGACCCGGCCTTGTCGGGGGACACTGTATCGGTGTTGATCCCTATTACTTAACCTATAAAGCCGAGGCCGTTGGCTATCATCCACAAGTTATTCTTGCTGGAAGGAAGACCAACGATGGGATGGGTAAATATATCGTTGAACAGACGGTTAAGCGGATGATTAAGGCCGGCCATTCTGTAAATGGTGCGGATGTTGTTATTTTGGGACTGACGTTTAAAGAGAACTGTCCCGACCTGCGTAATTCGCGGGTCGTTGACATTATCGATGAATTAAAAAGCTATCACTGTAATGTCCACATTTCTGACCCGATGGCCGATCCAGAAGAGGCCGACCATGAATACGGAGTACATCTAAAGCAGTGGAGTGACCTTCCCAAAGCCAAGGCGGTTATTCTTGCAGTCGCGCATGAGCAGTATCAAGCGCTTTCTGTCAGTGATTTTCAGTCAATCATGGATGAAAAAGCGGTTCTGATGGATATTAAGTCGAAATTGAACCGGGAGGCGTTTTCTTCAGCCGGTATCGAGATTTGGCGCCTGTAACCTAAAGACTTAGGCTGCAAGCGTCTATGTGCAAGGGGGGCTATGGCCTCCCTTTTTATTGGATGGCTATTCTTGACGCAGTGGAGAAGGGAGCATTTGATCGTTACGCAGCTGTGTTATAACTTCGTCGGCATCGGTCAACCCAATAAGACGATGGTTCTCCGTCATGCCGTACAACAGTAGTTGGCTGCATATCAAATTGATGAGCCTGGGAATGCCATGGCTGAAGTTGAATAGCTTTTGATAGATCGCCTCATCAAAAATAGGTTCTCTGTCCCAGCCCGCCTGCGTCAGGCGATGTTTGACGTAGTCCTGGATGGCGTTCTGATCAAGAGGTTTGAGTGAAATGACCGCATGAATCTGCTCCCTTAAGAGTGGGAGGTTATTCGCAAGTATCGTTTCATGTAAATCCTCTCGTCCTATGAGGAATATTTGTAATAATGGCTCTGATTTCCAGCGTAATGCCATTAATCGCTCGATCTTTTTCAGAGAATTTGGCTCCAGATTCTGGCTTTCATCAACGATTAAGAGCGCTCTCCTACCAAAATTGCGTATGCCTGTTAGTAATTGTTTAAGCTCTTCAAGCAGGTGTGTTTCATCACTATCGAGTTTATCAATACCGAAACTGAATGCGATCATTCTGATCAGGTCCTCAGCTTGTAACTGAGTTGAAACCAGATCGGCGGTGACAACGGTCTCACTGTCTATTGCTTCTATAACATCTCTGAGCAGAACTGTTTTACCCGTTCCCGGTCTCCCGGTCACTAAAACAACACCTTCGCCCCTACGTAGTGAATAGAGCATGTAAGTTTTTGCATAATTGTAGCTATCATGCCTAAAACTGGGTTTGTTATTCGGACTCAGTCTGAATGGGTCCGTATCTAGTTGATAGAAGTGTTCGTACATATAAACTCGGTGTGTAGGCTCCATGCCGACGGTAGGTCCATGATAGGGTGGCCATGCTATTACAGTGAAATATGCCTTTTATTCTCGATATTACCTTCTGTCAGTGAATAGGTATTGAGTCTTTTCGATATATAGAATTATCGCATAATCACGTGTTTCTGTGGGAGCCTTATTAAAACAGCTAGGCTTACTAGCGGCATGGATGTCGCATGGCGTGTAGGTTGTTGATAAGTTTTACCTCTGTGCCGCAAACCTCAAAAGATGACGCAATAAAAGGTGCATTGGGTCATGAGCCGGAACACTCCATCCAGATATAGCTTCAGCTCAGATTCCTCGGGTCGTTTTTTAGAGCTGGAAAGGCGCTCTCTATCCCTTGTGAGGCGAAAATTTGGTACTATGAGCGCTTGCCAAATTGTTATGAGATGTTGGCTTGATAACTAACTGTAATTAAAAGACAATCTTCGCAATATGAGTTATATTCCACAGGTATACTATACCCAGTTATGTGGTTTTTGGATACATAAGCTCTATATCTGCTAAAGGGTCAACTCAATCTACCGCTACAAGGGATGATGTAGAGTAAAGTTGAGTAATGTCAAAATAATCACGTCAGTTAGCGTTTTTTGGTTACCCCGTTTTTAACAAAGGATTGACTGCCTCTTATGTACGAGTCTTTTTATAATTTCAAGGCTGAACCCTTCCGATTAAGCCCTGATCACCGCTTCTGTTTCAGTCACAAAAGTTATGCGAAGGCAAAGGCGTATATGCAGTATGCAATACACCGTGCAGAAGGTTTTGTGATGGTGACAGGGAAGCCCGGTACGGGTAAAACCACGTTGGTTAATGATCTTGTTGAGGGGTTGTCTGATTCTCAAATTGTTGTAGCGACCATTGTCAGCACCCAACTTGAGGCCGATGATTTATTACGGTTGGTTGCTTGTAATTTTGGCCTTGATATTGATGCGCCGAATAAAGCTATCGTTTTACAAGGGCTTTCTGTAAGACTCCGTCGCCATCATGAAGAGGGAACCCGGGCGCTGTTGATCATTGATGAGGCTCAAGACCTATCAGCTTCAGCACTGGAGGAATTGAGGCTTCTGACTAATCTTCAGTTAAACAATCAACCACTACTCCAAATATTTCTGATTGGTCAAGAGAATTTAAGAGACTTGGTTCAGCGACCAAGTATGGAGCAGGTACACCAGCGTCTTGTTGCGGCTTGCCATTTGGAATCCCTCAATGAGGAGGACACAAAGGCCTATATAAAACATCGACTGGATAGGGTGGGCTGGAAAGATGACCCTTCATTGGATGAGGGTGTCTTTTCTGTTGCTTACCAGTTTAGTAAAGGTATTCCGAGGCGGATTAACCTCGTATGTAGTCGTTTTCTACTACATGGCAGTGTCGAAGAGAAACATCGAATTCGTGCGTCAGATGTCCGCACAGTGGTACAGGAGCTCCAGAATGAACAGCTGACACCAATTGGGTTTAAAGCTGAACTTCCACCGCTCGATGAGGAAGATGATCACGAAGAGCCGCAGGCTAAACCTGAAACAAGGCAGCAGGAACAAACCGCAACAGAGACAACTAAAGATAACGCTGATACGGTGGTTGAACGAATAGCCCCTGTAGCCGATGAGCCTTCTTCTCTACTCACCGAGCCTATGGCGGAGCCTGCCAGCCTTAAGGCGTTAAACAATTCATTAGAGGCCTTGATCCAGGAATCAAATGAAGATGCCTTAAAGAAAGGCTTCAATGATAACAACAAAGATAAAACATCAACTGCAACCGATGTGATTCAGGAGGATTATTTTTCACTTGGAGAGGCTATTGATTCGATATCTGAACCAATCCCTATTAGTGATGCGGGTAAGAAAAATAATGGTGGCCAATACGGTTATGGTGATCGCTTTGCTAACGCACAGCGTAAGTCTAAACAGACAAATACCGCGACTCATTACTATAATGAATACCAAACTGAGGTAGGGGGGCACGTAACCACACATAAGAAGCGTGGTTTTTTCTCATCGATGCTGTTATTCCTTTTGATACTCGCTATTCTGTTTGTCGGTATCTATATCATTCGTCCGCAAATACTTCAGAGTGAGATAGCCTATGCAGAAGGGAAATTCAGCCACTACCTGAAGCGCCTTAAAGATACCTATTCAACTTCAGGGCAAGCACCGGCAATTTTAGATGAACGCATTATTGAAGAGAAAGAAAAAGCACTGAATGCTGTTCACTCTAAAATAAAAGAGAGTCCCACTGTATCTGAACCTGTGGTGACAGAATTAGAAAGCCCTGCTTTAGATGAATTGTCTGCAGCTGCAGATAGCGACCAAGCTAATCAGCAGATAGCAGTAAATGGCTTGACTCAAGAAATCGATTCGATAGCCCCTAAAAAAGCTCTACAAGAAGATCAGCAGACCAAGGTGGGTTTGGACAAAAAGGAGAATAATCAAACCACAGAGGGCCTTGAGGTGCTGACTGAACAGAGTCATGCGATAGCCGTGCCTGTGGAATTACCTGTGGTTGAAGAGCGTAAGAGTAATGATCTGACGGATTCAAATGAAACCAAGGATGTTCCCGTGCAATCAATCAGTGAAGTAAGCACATTTAGCGATGAACATAAGGTTTTTGCCGTTAGTTCAGCGGTTTTAGATGACGTAAATGTGGATCAAAGCAGCTTTAAAGGTGAAGAGAACAGCCTGTTTAAACGATTGACGGAAAAACGTGCCTCTGAAACCCAGAAAGAGCAGGTTGAGAGAGCGCGCACCCAGGTCCTGTTTAAGAGTGATAGCACCTCTGTGGACTCGAAATATTATCCTGAGCTTGATGATGTGGTGCAACAGCTGACAAAGTCAGCGAAAATGAGTGCGAGGATAACCGGTTACGCTGATAAAAGTGGCGATCCTTACTATAACCAGAAACTCTCCATTATGCGTGCCAATGCCGTTGCCGCCTATCTCGAGAAGCATGATGTGGCCAGCGCCCGCCTGGTGGTAGAGGGTCGCGGTGTCTATGTCTTGCCTGGCGATTCGATTGAGAATGCTGCTATTAATAAGCAATCGCAAAGAATGGTCGAGATAGTCTTGGTTACATCTGAGTCTGATAGATAAGTACTACTTAATGCGACGTTCATCTTCAACGAAGTTCATCAGGGTGCTAAGGAGTGGCATCTTCATCGAGCGTGAATGGGTATGTTAGACGAACGGCTGTCTGTTCCTGTCCGTTATCGTCCTCTGGTTGACTCCTATCAGTCGACGGCGCTTAATTTTCTTGAAGAGAAAATGGCGCTTATGTTTTCAAAAGTCGAGCCCGTTATGATCGACTTTGCCAGCAAGGCTGAAGCTGATAACGCTCAAACCATTTTCTTTGATGCCATAAACCATATCGAAGATCAGCGTGATGATGTCTCCCAGTTGTTTCTTGGAATGGTTAAAAAGGGCTTTGAAAATTATATCGATGGAAAGCCTATCGCTTATCCCAGATCGATAATTGAAGCTGATAATGAGGAGAATATTGGGATTGTTGAAAATGGTGATCTTGAGCTTCATATCACCATACAGGCTCTAATCACAAAGGGTAAGAATAAGAATCATCAAGAGCTCTATCAGCTTACCCAACGATTGTCAGTGTTACGCAATGGAAAAAAAGTGCCGGAAAATGATGTCCCGGTATGTCCTGCGCATTTGGCAACAAGCTTTCAAACGGCAACACTCAATTATGATTTAGAACAGAAGCTATTAATCATACTGTATGTGCTGTTTGAGAAGAGCGTTCTAGCTGATATCGGTGTGCTCTATAAACAGATCAATAAATTACTCTCAGAAGCGGGGATTTATCCACATCTGGCCCCCGTTATTGATCTCAAAAAGAAGAGCAGTAAGAGTGATCATAAAGAGAGGTCATTAAATCGAGAGGAAAAAGCAACAACTGAATCGAAGAATGAACAAAAAATATGCCGGACTGAACCGCTTAAAAATGAAGATTTTGAATTAGGCGAAGAGGTTTTTCGAACCATACTCTCGCTTTTGACTGAGCGTAGACGCAGTGATCCTCGATTTAAAAATCATCCCGAATACTTGCCTGATGGGGATCTCGGTCAACTCAGGAAAAAACCTGAACTGGTCATGGCGATCAACCAGGTTGATCTGCCTAAGAGCATTGATGATCAAATAACAGAAACAAAAGAGATACAAGCACTTGCTCCCGTTGAAAGAAAGGCAGCGATAAAGGCATCACTTAAACAACGAATTACCGATGAGCGGGAAGTTATCTATCGGGAACTGGATGCCAACACTATTCCTACCGCAGATCTCGATACCATTGAATTGGTTGGGATGTTGTTTGAGCATATCCTGGATGATGATGAACTGGCGAGTTTAACAAAAGCGCTCATATGTCACTTGCATACGCCTTATCTGAAGCTGGCTATCAAAGACCCACTTTTCCTTACAGACACTGATCATATAGCCAGGAAGTTGCTTAACTTACTGGTTAATGCGGGCCGACGCTGGGTGGATGAAAATAATCTGGCGGCAGGGATCTACAATAACATGCATCAAATCATTCAGACACTCATGTCTGAATTTAAAGATGATGTCTCCGTATTTGAACAGCTCTATGATGATTTCATAGAAAATCTCTCTGCACTTGAGCATAAAACCAAGTTGTTAGAAGAGCGTACCAAGGAAGCCACCCGGGGGAAGGATAGGCTGGAGTATTCCCGGTCCCATGCGGAAGAGGTCTTGGATCACCACTGTGCTGATATCAGCTTTCATCCCGTCATTGCACGTTTTCTCTATACCTTCTGGAAAAACTACATGACGCTATTGCTTCTGAGGAATCCCGAGGTTGAGTCGGGCAAGGA
>JAPHUG010000126.1 GCA_026197195.1 Sedimenticola sp. | reverse complement strand
TAGCCTGCATCTGCGCCCAGAAGGCACCATCATCAACACCCAACAAGCCGACGCCGACGAAATACCCCCCGATCACACCCAGCGCGCTAAACAGCGCCGCCAGCAAGGGCATGGAGATGAATCCCGCAAAAAAGCGCGGGGTCAGCACCCGACGAATCGGATCAACCGCCATCATCTCCAGTCCTGATAACTGCTCTGTGGCCTTCATCAAACCGATCTCGGCAGTCAATGCCGATCCCGCCCGGCCGGCAAACAGCAAGGCCGCCACTACCGGGCCCAGCTCACGTACCAGTGAGGCGGCCACCATCACACCCAGGGTCTGCTCGGCACCAAACTGAGACAGAATGTAGTAGCCTTGCAGGCCCAGCACCATCCCCACAAACAGGCCGGAGACGCTGATAATCAATATAGACAACACACCAACGGAATAGATCTGCTTGACCAGCAACCCCGGCCGGGGCAGAAGATCCGGTAAGCCCCGGAAGATGCCCAGCAACAACAGGTGACCACGGCCCAGCCGCTCCAGAATGCCGATACCTACACGACCCAATCTGGCCAATGCATTTAACATGCGCCCTCCAGCAGATCATCTGCCAGCTCGGCGGCCGGATAGTGGAAGGGAACCGGCCCATCCGCCAACCCCTGCATAAATTGACGCGTCCACTCCGACTCAGAATTCATCATCACCTCAGGTCGACCCGACTCAATCACCTTGCCATTGGAGATCACATAAATCAGGTCCGCGATCGCCGCGGTCTCCTGAACGTCGTGGGAGACGATAATACTGCTCAGTCGACTGGCATCGTTTAGTGAGCGTATCAACTCCACCAGTACGCCCATGGAGATAGGGTCCTGCCCGGTGAATGGCTCGTCATACATAATCATCATGGGATCCAGCACCATGGCACGAGCCAGCGCCACCCTTCTCGCCATCCCGCCGGAAAGCTCACTCGGCATCAGATCCCTTGCCCCTCTCAGACCGACCGCCTCCAACTTCAATAGCACCAGTTTACGCAGCATGGAGGGCGGAAGATCCGTATGCTCTTTCAGGGGGTAGGCGACATTCTCGAAGACCGATATATCGGTCAACAGCGCCCCACTCTGAAACAGCATGCCCATACGCATGCGAAGCCTGTAGAGGTCGCGATTGCCCAGCCGATGAATATCCTGTCCATCAACATGAATCGTGCCGGATGAAGGGCGTAACTGGCCACCTATGAGTTTCAGGAGCGTAGTCTTGCCGGTGCCGCTGGGGCCCATAATAGCGGTAATTTTACCACGAGGAATGTCGATATCGACGCCGTCAAAGATCTTCCGGCTACCCCGAGAAAAATGCAGCCCCCGTATACGAACCAGCGGCTCCTGTTTGTCAGCACTCCCCACCATTACTTACCCACTCTCACACTTTCACTCCATTGAGCCGACTTGCCCTGACCTGCGGGCAAAGGGGGCATTCTCACCTTTTGCAAACGATAGCGTCAAGCCCGATCCTTTCTCCTTAGCCTGCCACACCCTTAAGTAGCTGCTGAAGCACCTCGGCATCTTTCATCACCTTGATCTCTGGCGGTGCACCGGAAATGATTAAATAGACCGGTGATCCTGGCACTGAACCCAGCAGCCCCTGCTCCATGACTTGACGCAGAACCATCAGCTTCTTTGCCTCATCACTCGCCATCAACAGACAACGGCAATGAAGGTTTGACGCCATCAATACGGTCGCTTCAGGGAGTGGCGATAATGGTTCGGGCTGCATCAAAAGCCCTGGACCAATCAGCGATTCAATGTGTTCCGCCCTTGCCTTTGACAGCGGCACCCACGACACCATACCCGCCACCCTGTCACCCAGTACATTCAGACACTCCTGCAGACGCGCCTGGGCGTCCGCCGTCTCCAGCGCACCGGTAATATCAATAATGAACCGAAAGGCCTCGTGTACATCATCGTGCCACTGGATCAGGGCATCATCATCAGCAGACAGCCAGCGTGCAGCCGGAATCTGGACCACAGAAAACTCATTGGCATAGTAGCTGAGCTGCCACTCCCCGGGCAGGTCATCAGGATAAAAGGTGGACTGCCAATCGGCATGCTCCCACCCGACAGCACCGACTTCGATATCAGCTGTCATGGGAAACACCGCCATGCTCAATAAAGCGATCGGCCAGATAGATCAGCACCAACACCGGCAACCCAAGCAGTGCCGTCAATAAGAAAAACCGCTCATAGCCCATGGCATCGACAATGGAACCGGAATAGCCCCCCAAAAGCTTCGGCACCAAGGTCATCAGCGAACTGAAAAGGGCATACTGGAAGGCGGTAAAGGCAATCTGGGTCAACCCGGAAAGATAGGCCACAAAAGCCGCACCCGCCAGACCGGCACTCAGGTTATCGGCGGCAATCACCACAATCAACAACGGCACATCGGCACCGCTCTGGGCCAACAGCAGAAACAGCAGATTGGTACCGGCAGAGAGCAGCGCACCCAGGAACAGGATACGCATCACCCCATAGCGGAGCGCCAGCAAGCCACCCAGAAAACCACCCAGAAGGGTCATAACCAGACCATAGACTTTTGTAATATTGGCAATTTGATCTTTGCTGAAGCCCATATCCTGATAAAAGACATTGGCGATCACGCCCAATACAATATCGGATATTCGGTAGAGCCCGATCAGCAGCAGCACCAAAATAGCCGCCCGACCGTAACGCTGAAAGAAATCCGCCACCGGATCCAGGTAGGTCTCCCGTAACACCGCCTCCGGTACCAGACCCATCCGCACCAGCAGCCGGGCTCCCAGAAAGGCCATTATTACGGCAAATAAGAGCCGTAGCATCTCCGCCAAAAAACCGGCCAAACGGCCATCAAGCAACAGTGCATCCGTGAAGACCGCGGTCATTTGCGGTACCCACCCCCGCACCGAGAAGAAACTCAGCACAAAGAATGACGCCACGACCAGAAACAGCAGCAGAAAGCGCAGATAGTCTGCCGTACTCCTGAGCGAACCGGCCGGCCGCTCCGGCATAACAGGCTCTGCAATAGAGAGCGTTGTAGCCACCCCCACCAGCATCACCACCGCCATCGACAGGTAAGTCCACTGCCAGGCACTGTAGCTATAAACAGTGCCCTCAGCGCCAAACCAGACCGCCAGATTCAGCGCCCCGGCACCGGCCACCAGCATACCCACCCGGTAACCCGCGATATACATGGACGCCATCATCGCCTGCAGTTCCCGCTCGGCGGATTCGATCCGGTACGCATCAATCACGATGTCCTGGGTGGCCCCGGAAAAACCAAGTAACACCGCCGCAAGCGCCATCAGTGTCAGGTGCTGGGCCGGGTCGGTGAAGGCCATCCAGACAATGGCGCCGATAATCATCAGCTGTGACAGAAGCAACCAGCTTCGACGCCGACCCAACAGGGCGGTCAGGAGAGGCAGAGGCAGACGGTCAACAATAGGTGCCCAGATAAACTTGAAGGAGTAACCCAGAGCCGCCCAGCTGAAATAGGTAACCGTGGAGCGGTCGACGTCGGCATCCCGCAGCCAGAGAGAGAGGGTTGAGAAGATAAGCAGCAGCGGCAGACCCGCCGAGAAGCCCAGAAAAAACAGCGTCACGACCCGGGGCTGACGATAGGCGTCCCACGCTGCTGCCCAGCCCTTTCCTTCTGCTGCGTTCATATTCCGCCACTCGTTCTTCATGTAATCCTGGCCAAGCGGAGGATTGTAACTGATATCCAGCTCTTTTCCTTATCAATAGCCATCTGCCGCTTGCATCCTGGCAACAGGAAACGGACAATTTAGCCTCTGCAATTCGGAGTCAACCATGCAAAACTACCAAAAAGATTTTCTCGACTTTGCCCTTGATGTAGGCGTACTGAAGTTTGGTCAATTCACCCTGAAGTCCGGGCGCGTCAGCCCTTACTTTTTTAACGCAGGCCTGTTCAACAGCGGCTCAAGCCTGGCGCGTCTGGGTAAATTCTATGCCCAGGCGATTGTTGATTCCGGCATTGCATTCGATGTCCTCTATGGGCCTGCCTATAAAGGTATCCCTCTGGCCGCTGTTACCGCCGCCGCGTTGTATGACCACCACGGCATCGACATCCCCTATGCCTTCAATCGCAAAGAGGCTAAAGCGCATGGTGAAGGCGGCACTATTGTGGGACACCCGTTGGAGGGGCGCATCATGATCATTGACGATGTGATTACCGCTGGAACCGCTATTCGGGAGTCCATGGATATCATTGAGGGACAGGGCGCAAAACCTGCGGGCGTCGTCATTGCCCTGGACCGCCAGGAGCGCGGCAAAGGGGAACACTCCGCCATCCAGGAGGTCGAAAGGGATTACAACATGCCGGTTGCGGCCATTGTTCGCCTTGAGCATCTGGTGGCCTATCTTGCGGGCAAAACCGATGCTGAAGCATCCTTGAAACTGATCCAGGCCTACCGCGATCAATATGGAGTGTGACCTGATGACTTTACAAGGAGCAGAATCTACCCGATAGTGCAGCTACACTAGTTAAGTAGAAGTGAGCCGACCATTCAAGTTCAACAGGGATTATGATCAGAGCCAAACGACTAACCACAGGATTACTTGCCGCCCTTGCCCTTTTCACCCTGCAAGCTGAGGCGGGAAAGATCTATCGCTGGGTAGATGCGGAAGGCAATGTCCACCTGTCAGATAAAGTCCCCTCAGAACATGCCAAAAGTGCCCGTTCAGAGCTGAGCGAAACCGGGCGGGAGGTCGATCGCATCCAGAGAGCCAAGACCGCTGATGAACTGGCCAAGGAGAAGGAGCTGGAGAAGCTGCGTGCCGAACAGCAGCGGCTGATCGAGATTCAGCGCGCCAAGGATCAGGTCCTGCTGCGGACCTTTCGTACCGAAGATGATTTGCTGATGGCACGAAACGGCAAACTGATTGCGATTGACTCCAACATTCAGGTCATACGCGGCAACATTCGCCGCATGAAGACCCGCCTGGCCGAGATGCAGCAGAGTGCCGCCGCTATGGAACGCCAGGGGCAGCGCCTCTCTGAAAACCTGCTAAAGGACATTGAAACCACCCGCACCCAACTCAAAGACAGCTACACCACCATCATCCAGAAGGAACAGGAGAAAGAGGTGATACGCAATGTGGCAGCGAATGACTTGGCTCGGTTTCGCAGCCTGAAAAACCTTCAGAATGAAAATGCCGATCCCCAGCTCACACAGAAAAAGCGCCACTCGCTGCTCGATACCGTGGTGGTCTGTCCCGATGAAAACAGCTGCAACAAAGCCTGGGAGAAGGTCGAGGAGTATGTCCGCAAACACGCCACCACCCGACTGCAGATGCTCAGTGATGTGATCATTATGGCAGCCGCCCCGCTCAAAGATGACGACATCAGTCTGACCGCCTCACGAATCCGCTATAAGGATCGGCCAGGCGCAGAGCTGTTCATGGACCTGCAGTGCAAACTCTCGCCGCGCGGGAACGATCTGTGTCAAACCGAACAGGTTGAGCAGATACGCCTCGGCTTCAGAGACTACCTGACCGAGGTATTAAAGCCGTAGCACCGGCGTTATTCATTCAGAAACCGGGACAACGCCAAACAGTGCCCGGGCCAGAATAGCCCACTGCAACTCCCACCCCACCGTTGGAGACGTCTTGAATCGGGTACGCAGAAACTGATGCATGCGCCCTTCGATCAGTGACAGCATCAGGGCGGCGGCCCCTTCAGGATCGACACAAAGCGCATCATCTCTCAGACGGGACTCCCTGAGTATCTGGCGCAGCTGGGTCTCAAGGCGGGCAAAAAACTGCTCGACCCGTTGGTGCAGACGCTCTGTCTCACCCACCAGGGCATCGCCCAGCAAGACACGGGTGATCCCCGGATTCCGCTCAGAAAACGCCAGCAACAGGTAGAGCACCTTGGCACAGCGGGCCTGAGTCTCCCGCTCACTCTCAAGAATCTGATTAATGCGGGCAAAGACCGACTCTTCCGCAAAGCCAATCAACCCTTCAAACATCTTTGCCTTGCTGGCAAAGTGGCGATAGAGAGCCGCCTCTGAGACCCCGACCGCCCGCGCCAGAACCGCTGTGGTAATCCGCTCACCCGGACTGCGCTCCAGCTCAGTCGCGAGTGATTCCAGAATCATCTGCTTACGGGAAACCTTCTGATTCATTGTCAACCGCTCAACGGCGCTTGATCAAGGTACCAATACCCTGATCAGTAAACAGTTCCAGCAGAACCGCATGTTTGACCCGACCATCCACAATCACAGAAGAATTAACACCGGCATTGACCGCATCCAGGGCGCACTTGATCTTGGGCAGCATGCCGCCATAGATCGTGCCATCGGCGATGAGTTCGTCAACACGCTTGGAGGTGAGCCCGGTCAGCAAGCTACCCTCCTTATCCAGCAGACCCTGGGTATTGGTCAACAGGATTAATTTTTCCGCCTGCAACACCTCGGCCATTTTAC
>JAPHUG010000031.1 GCA_026197195.1 Sedimenticola sp. | reverse complement strand
CGGGGTCCGCGTGAGAAAAAGCGCACCTTGCCCCTCCCTCCATCGCCAAGACTCACCGCATAACCGCCTGAGTTATTCTCATCATCCGCAAAGATACGCTGCCCCGGCGTTGATACATCAGTAGGCTTGAACCAACCCGTTATGGTGACACCAGCCGTATGATTGGGAAATGAGGAAGGAAGGCTCACATAGCCACCTGTATAGGTGAAACTGGTACAGAGCTTACCCGTTGCCCCTACCGTGACATCACCAACAGTCGTACCATGATGACCATTACTACTTTCATCATAGGCACGGGTTCCAGCCAACTCATCAAAGCGCCACTCGGCCATCGGACGTATGGGAGGAACCGGACAGGCATGGGTTTCACTATAAAGTGCGGCAACCTCTCCGGCACTCACTGCACCATTAAACACATTGACTTCATCAATGCGACCAGAAAAACGGTAGTTCCTGTCCCGTAACCAACCCCCAACCTGAAGAGTAGTGGAAACTACTGCTTGTGAATTATTGAACGTTCTTGTGCGCATTTTTTTGAGTGTCTGCTGAACCCCATCTATATAGAGTTGATTGTTCGCTACATTCCCATTGGTAAAGACAGCCGCCACATGATGCCAGCCGTTCGCAAGCCCTAAAGAGGAAATACCATAAACATCGCTATTTCCGGTATTAAAGCCGAACGCCCCACTGACTATCCAGAGATCATGTACATTCCATCCGATGGGCATCACCGAATTGGTGCCGTCCCAATACATCCAGAAGGCCACGCTGGTTTGAGCGCCATTAGCTAATGAAACGGGTAGATTCGATAAAGAGAAGGCGCCTCCATTGCCTCTTGAGCCCGGTAGGGTGGCATAACCACAGGTACCGGGGTCCCCTGTACGCGCCGGATTAGTCGAGGTCGGTGACGGGAGTGATGAACCTATCGCCTGACCATGATAGGGGCCATTCACATAACCCGCCGAATCCGTCACTTCATTGGCGGCCCCAGCCCATGTCGCATCCTCCATCTGGTAGCGGGCAATAAGGGTGGCTGCCTGGAGAGAGGCCGGTAATACAACCATGACCATGACAAAGATGAGTAGAAGCTGACTGATCCAATTACTACGTCGTTTGCTAGATACCGTGGGTGACTGGTTCATAATTATGATCAAGCCCCTTTAATCGTTGCACGAAGTCGACGTGAAACATAACCCGTACTACCGAACGTGCCCTGAGAAGCCGTTATCTGCAGATCGTACAGCGTATAACTGACGGCCCCCTCTGTTATCGGGTAGGCAGTACAACCCGTCAGTGAGATGGTAAACCCTTCGGCGGTGAAGTTACTGGGTACCGTGGGACAACTACTGGACGCATTAATCTGAAACACCGCCCAATCAAGTCCACTGGATGCTGCATACCAGGCCCTGACGGATTGCAGTGACATGGTTGTGGTGGTCTGTTGCGATATATTAAGACGAGTCATATAGGCCCCCAGCGCAGCCAAAACGACCACCATGAACAGCGTACTGATCAGTGAAAATCCTCGCTGATTAAAGATGGGTTTATGAGGGATTTCTCTAACTATCATCATGGCATATTTGAAAGATGAGCTTGCTGCATCAACGTAATTGATTCAGTCTGTTCATTAACAGAAACCGTCACCGATACCAGTCCATTACGGGTGGGTGTCCCCGGGTTATAACTAAAATCACAGGCCGTGACCTGATCAATAAGCAACGCATCTTCAGCGGGATTGCTCTGTGAGATGAGTTCGGCATGGCTGTCCACACTGAAATGGTTTGTGCGTATGTTATACCCCTGATAACGACGAATGGTGCCGGCGGTCAAATCGCACAAATAGGTCACCGGCGTATCAACAACATAAAAACGCTGATCCGGGGAGCTGGCAGGAAAAACCGTGTAAGTACTGGAGAATCCTGCATTATTGAAATCAATCGTTATGGGGCCACTGGTATTAACGCCGGTAATTGTTGCGGCATTATCCATATTATAGGCATTACTACCGAGCAGTCCGGTATTGTAAATAACAAGGCACGAGGCAGTCGTATTGCGACAGGCATTCACGCCTGCAGCCGTTTGAATTGATCCACTATCAGCCAATAAACCCAACACCTCAAACCGGGTGTCGGCATCAGCCGGATTGAAACTGAGCCGTAGCGAATCACTCACCGGAGCGGCACGATAGCGTCCCCCTGTGGTGGTCCTTAAAAACTCAAGACAGCGACCTGAACAGGCAATTCGGATACTGTTAGGTAAGGCATCACGCAGTTCTCGGCTGATCTTTACCAGT
Source organism: Sedimenticola sp. (assembly GCA_026197195.1). GTDB lineage: Bacteria > Pseudomonadota > Gammaproteobacteria > Chromatiales > Chromatiaceae > Sedimenticola. The sequence goes on along the minus strand of JAPHUG010000031.1, from coordinate 1,139 downwards.
GCCGTGTCGGCTTTATCGACCAGTCTGGCCCGGCTGGATTGAGCCTGGTACATCTCTACCGGGCGCTGTATCAATTGTGAAACGGTCACCGCAAGAATACCGCTGATCACAACCACCACAATCAGCTCTATCAAGGTGAAGCCTCTCTGCCGGGATCTTGTCATCAAGTCAGCCACCCCCGTCAGTTCAACCGATAGGCCGTTACAGGGATGTTGATATTGGCCAAACCGTCATAAGTAACGGTTACAACAATACGGGCCGCTGGACTACCCGCACCAGGACCCAGCGTCGCGTTAGCCACCTGAACCGCTATGTTATAGCCAGACAATCCACTCACAGCCGCCCCGTTTTGGTCTAACGCCCCGGCATTATTAGTTAACCCGTTGTAGTCCCAGACATCGTCATAGGTAGAGCGCACCTCGCCTGCTTCAGGCCCGTTCACCTCACCGCCACCCGGATCACTCAGTGGTTGGGTTAAAATCTCTTCCATATAGGACTGGGCGATTGCGGTCGCCTGTTCGCGGATCATCGGGTCTGCGCTGGAGAGTGTGGTCTGGGTAATCACCATCATGATGCCTGCCGTGGCGACCGACAAAATGACAATGGAGACCACCAGCTCAATAAGCGTCACACCCTTTTGGGCGTTCCTATCAGGCAACCTCTGTCCAGTTATGGGATGATTCATCATCAGTGTACATACCCGGTTTCAGGCTCAACCGTGACACTACGGCTGCCAATGGCGATGGTCGCGGACGCTGTGAGCAGTGCAGAGGTCGCGCTATTCCGAGGCCGACCGAGGGCATCAAAGTAAAGACTGATGACGGTCAGGGTCACGCCGCTGGGTGCGGTTCCCGAATAACCGGAAGAGTCACCGCCAGGCAGTCGCACCACCTGGGTAAAGGCACCACTGTTGCAGCTGACACGTTGATTCATTTGATAGCTGGTTGCGGAAATCGCCAGCTGGGTATCACAACCTGTGGATACCGCCAGCTTCTGGCTAAAACGTAACGCCTCGCCGACCTCATCACTGAAGCCCCATTCAAGAAAGGTGAGCTGATTAAAAAAACGCGGCATACCGACCGCCATGAGGACACCCGCTAACAACAGCACCACCACCAATTCAATCATGGTAAAACCGG
>JAPHUG010000491.1 GCA_026197195.1 Sedimenticola sp. | reverse complement strand
GATTAGCAGATTTTTTGCGGAGATTTTGGTATGTATGCCGTAATTCAGACCGGGGGTAAGCAGTACCGGGTTTCCGAGGGCGATACAGTTAAAGTTGAGAAGCTGGGTGCCGAAGAGGGTGCTTCACTTGATCTTGACAAAGTCCTGATGGTCGCCAACGGCGAAGACATCAAAATTGGTACCCCGTATGTGGCTGGTGGCAAGGTAACTGCTACTGTTAAGTCTCATGGCCGGGCTAAAAAAGTGACGATCCTGAAATTCAAGCGCCGTAAGCACCACATGAAGCGCCAGGGGCATCGTCAATGGTATACTGAGATCGAAATTACCGGTATCAGCGCAGACTGAAGGATAGGGTAAGGCAATGGCACATAAGAAAGCAGGCGGTAGTACACGTAACGGCCGCGATTCGGAATCGAAACGTCTTGGCGTAAAAGTTTACGGCGGACAGACCATCAATGCCGGCGGTATCATTATCCGTCAGCGTGGCACCGCGGTTCATAATGGCGTCAACGTTGGTTGTGGTAAAGATCACACCCTGTTCGCAAAGGTTGATGGCGTTGTGAAGTTTGAAACGAAAGGCCCGAAAAACCGTCGCTTTGTGAGCGTGGTTCCGGCCTGATCGCGTCATCCGTATAAAGTTCTGGAAGGCCTCGTCTTTTGACGGGGCTTTTTACGTTATAGCGATTGAGTTTTCCATAACCGGACAGGCCGATGAAATTTGTTGATGAAGCGACCATTCGTGTAGAGGCGGGCAAGGGCGGCAACGGTGCTGTCAGCTTTCGACGCGAAAAATATATCCCCCGCGGTGGACCGGATGGTGGCGATGGTGGCGATGGCGGCAGTGTCTATCTGGTGGCTGATTCCGGACTGAATACACTGGTGGATTTTCGGCACCAGCGTCGCCACCGGGCCCGTAGCGGACAGCAGGGGATGGGGCGCAACTGTACCGGGGCCAGTGCAGATGATCTCTTTGTCAAAGTGCCGGTAGGCACCCGGGTCACGGATCTGGAGGCCGACGAGCTGATTGGCGAGCTGTTGACGGATGGGCAGAAGCTGCTGGTTGCCAAGGGTGGTTTTCACGGTATTGGTAACGCGCGCTTCAAAAGCAGTACCAATCGTGCCCCCCGTCAGTTTACTCCGGGTTCGATGGGCGAAGAGCGGGATATCCTGCTGGAGCTGATTCTGCTGGCTGATGTGGGGCTGTTGGGTATGCCCAATGCCGGTAAATCCAGTCTGATCACCAAGGTCTCCAGCGCAACCCCCAAGGTGGCGGATTATCCCTTTACCACACTGCACCCCAATCTGGGGGTTGTCAGTCTGGGAACCGGGAACAGTTTTGTCATCGCCGATATTCCTGGGGTGATTGAAGGGGCGGCCGAAGGGGCCGGGTTGGGATTGCGCTTTTTGAAGCACCTGAGTCGCACCCGACTGCTGTTGCATCTGGTGGATATTGCGCCCGTGGATGAGTCGGTTTCTCCTGCGGAAGAGGCGCGCCTGATCGTCTCCGAGCTGCAGAAGTACAGCGATGAGCTTTATCAGCGTGAACGCTGGCTGATCTTGAATAAGAAGGACCTGTTGCTGGATGATGAGTTTGAGGAGAGGCGTGCCGAAATCCTCAAAGAGCTGGCGTGGGATGGGCCGGTGTTCGCCATCTCTGCCGCCACGGGTGAAGGGACGCGTGAGTTGATGCAGGCCCTGATGACTCATTTGAAGGTGTTGCGTGAGCGGGAGGCACCCAAGGCAGTTGAAGATGAAGAGGATGATGCGCCCTGGGATCCGCTCCAGAGTTAGATTGAATTATGTGTGTTGAGATGCCGTAACATGAACATGTCTCGAAAAAAATTCACGTCATCACGCCGCTGGGTGGTCAAGATTGGCAGTGCCTTGCTAACCGATGATGGTAAGGGTTTGGCGCGGGAGGCGCTCTCCTCTTGGGTTGAGCAGATGGCCCACTGGGTGTTGGCCGGTAATGAGTTGATCCTGGTCTCCTCTGGGGCGGTGGCTGAGGGGATGAGCCGCATGGGCTGGACCGCACGCCCGACTACCCTCCATGAATTGCAGGCGGCGGCCGCCATTGGACAGATGGGGCTGGTCCGTGCCTATGAGACCTGTTTTCAGAAGCATAATCTGCATACCGCGCAGGTGTTGTTGACCCATGATGATCTGACCAATCGCCGGCGCTATCTGAACGCAAGAAGTACCTTGAGAACCCTGCTGTCACTCGGGGTTGTGCCGGTGGTGAATGAGAATGATACCGTCGCCAACCAGGAGCTCCGGTTTGGTGATAACGATACCCTGGCTGCCCTTGTGGCCAACCTGGTCGAGGCCGATCTGTTGGTCCTGCTGACAGATCAGGATGGTCTCTATGACAGTGATCCTCGCAAGAATAGTGATGCGTTGCTGATTCAGGAGAGTCGGGTGGATGATCCGATGCTGGATAAGGTGGCCGGTGGTAGTGGTGGCCTGCTGGGTCAGGGGGGCATGGTGACCAAGGTGCGGGCCGCTCGACTGGCTGCTCGATCGGGTGCTGCAACAATTATTGCTCCAGGTGTGGGTGATCAAGTGCTGACCCGTATTGCCCAGGGTGAGACGCTGGGTACCCTGCTGCTGCCTGTTCAGGAAGCGGAGGCTGCTCGTAAGCGCTGGCTGGCGGGCCATTTGCAGGTCCGGGGACGATTGGTTGTGGATGCCGGAGCTGTACGCGTACTGAAAGAGTCCGGACGGAGTCTGCTGGCCGTAGGTGTTAAGCAGGTGTCGGGTCAGTTCTCCCGGGGAGAGATGGTCGCCTGTGTTGATGAGCAGGGGCGCGAGGTGGCTCGTGGCCTGGTCAACTATAACTCATCAGAGAGTGATCAGATAAAAGGGTGTGCTTCAAGCCGTATCCAGGAGATCCTGGGTTATGTGGATGAAGAGGAGCTGATCCATCGCGATAACCTGGTGCTGGTCTGAGATCAGTCTACTTCCCTGTTTAGATCAGCAGGTCGGCCCTGGGCAGTGACGCCTGCTTCTCCTCCTCTATCCGGGGCAGGCAGCTGATCAGTCGATCGCCTTTAATCTGATGCTTTTTAGCAAGATGTCTTTCTATCGCCAGGGCGCGTTCAGCGGCCAGGCTGTTGAGCTGTTCGTCGCTGATGATGACCGGCAGTTGTTTGGTCCCTTGTTCAGTTTCTTTCTCTTTCTCTGCTGCCTTCTTCTCTTCTTTATCCTTCAGACGCAGTTGTTCTTGTTGCTGTTGCAGGGCCAATCGGTCGGCATTTACGCTGACGCCGCAGAGTCGGATATGGATCTCAGGGCGGTCGCTGAGTAGTTGTGCGACCTTTTCTAAGTAAGCGTACTGGTCAGCATTGATCTGGCTGGATCCTGATTCAAACGGGATCGGGTCGAGCTGAACCTTGGCGGCGGCATCTCCGGCCAACTCAACCAGTGTCAGGAGTGTGCCAAAGGGGAACAGGGCGGTAGCGAGATAGGTCTTGGCCCCTTTTTTCATGGCCCGTCCGATCGCCTGGTTGATTGCATCGCTGGGATCGACATTAATGTTGTCTGTGTCGCCACTGATCGGTAAGTTCAGCTTTATCTGATTGTTTTTGTCTTTCAGCATCCCCAGTGCGGTCTCCAGGGGTATGCTGAGCTGGGTCTGAAGGGCCGCCATCTTCTCTGCGCTGAGGGGGTCGACTTCAAGCTGGTTGATTATAAGGTCACTGCTGCCCTCCAGTTTTCCGGCATTGGCAGAGAGCTTGATATCGCTATTGGCCTTTCCACTCTGCAGTTTGTAGCCCATCAGGGGGGCTGTGTAGGAGGAGAGAAGGGGTAATTCCAGTCCCTCAATCCGGCCTTGTAGATCAAAGGTGCTCTTGTCTGCGAAAGGGGTGAGTGTGCCGTTTAGATCAAGCAGCGTGCTCTCGCCCATCCGCCCCTTTAATTCAACTTGTGCCACCTTCTCAGGGGAACGACTGTCAATATTGGTAAGGGTGAAGCGGGTTGGTACCAGCTGAGTCTCGAATGCGGGCTCAGTGGTTTTGTCCTGGAAGCTGATTTGATTATCACCCAGTAGGGTGATCAGCCCGATTTGAATCGGCATGGGTTCGCTAGGAGGATCAGTCGGGTTCTCATTGGCAGGTGATAGGCGCTGCAAGGCCTGGGTCAGTGAATCAAAATTCCAGCTTTTGTCCGTCGCTCGGGAGAGTTGTTGCTTGAGATCGGTGGCCTCTATTTCATTTATGCTCAACCCACTATCGAGAGAATAATGGATCTGCTTGAGCGTCAGTGCTGCGAGCTGGAGTTGTGGCGTAAGATCGCTGTTGTCGAGGGCGTTTCCGATTGAGATCGCTTCTGCATTTATCTGCCCGCTGGTGATCAAGCCCACATCGCTGTGATGAAGTTGTTGTAGTTCAATTGACCCGATGGAGAGCAGGCCTAATTGCGCGCTGTTGTCTTTTACGTTGAGCCCTTGCAGGCTCAGATTGCCCGTTGGTTTGATGGCTATCTGCTCTGCCGTTTGCTCTAGGTCTATCACGCCCTGCCATTGAATGGCTTCATATCCAACACTGGCGCTGGAAGCGACTTTGATGAGTTGGAGTATCTCGCCGTTGAGTGTCCCGTCGCTGGTCACCTGCGTGCTGTGAGTGGTCTGTTTTAGTGCGGTGGTTCCCTCCCACTTCAGCAGCTTGCTGCTAAGGTCATTATCAGTTGAACGAAGTGATGAATCATGGATGGCAAGTTTTCCCGCAATGGTTGCCTGCTGTTCATCTGTACTCAGGCTGAGTGAACCTTGCTGTAAGGAGAGTTCAGCCAGACCGGCTTCAATCAGATTCTGGCTCTCCTGCAGGCTTGATCCTTTAAGGGTCAGCTGGCCGTTGCCTTTAATAGTTTTCTGTTGCGGGTCAAGGTTGAAAGCTAATGTGCCTGACCAGGCTGTTTCGCTCTGCTTGTATGAGCGTTGGGTGTCATCCTGGTAGGTCATTGCCTTGGTTCCCAGCTTACCTTCCAGTGTGTAGTTGTTGGGTTTTGCCGCCAGCGTGCCTTTCCAGGTCAGTTGCTCTCCGGTCAGTTGCTGGCTGGGGCTGGCGACCAAAAAGTCGCTCAGCTCGATTGTGCCATTAAAGTTGGCCTCGATATCCCGGTTAGGTGATTGCTGCAGGGCTATCGTTCCCTCGGTAAGGAGTGTCCCTTTGCTTTGTTGAATGTGTGATTTGAATAACGAGGTGTAGGTTGCCAGCGAAAGCGCCTTAAGGCTGATATGTCCGTTAAAAGCAGGTGTGGTTGAGAGTGGGGTCGCCTCCCCTTTCAGATTTATGTTGGCGTTATCAATGGTGCCCTCAAAGGAGAGTTTGAGCGGTTTCTCGGGATCTGCGGTATTAAGATCGCTGAGTGTGAGCTGGTTAAGCGTCACCGATGAGTTGAGTTGAGGGCTGCTGTAGATCAGGCGGCTCTTTTTCAGGCTGATCTGTTCAAGCCTGAGTTCCCATGGGCTCTTCTCCTGCGGTTTCCCGCTGGAAGAGAGATCAAATGTCATGCCACCCATGACAAGCTGCTGACCGTTGCTATTATGCTGAAGCTGCAGGCGGGTTTCAGAGAGTTGGATGCCGGTTATGACAATCTGTCTCTTCCATAGGGGGAGCCATTCAAGTTGTAGCTCAAGGGCAGGAAGGGTGAGTTGGTTCTGGGCCTCTCTCGTTACAATAAGATTTTCAATGCGCAGCTCTGCTGTAAAGGGGTTGAAGTCGATATTCCCGATGGTGACCTGCTCGCCGCCCTGCTCAGAGATCCATTTTTTCAAGCCATAGCCCAAGGCTTGTGGCAGGAGGCTGACAATCAGGGCGGTGATGAGCGTGACCAGGATAAGTGTCAGAATGAGTCTTGAATGGCGTTTTTTTGCGGGTG
>JAPHUG010000179.1 GCA_026197195.1 Sedimenticola sp. | reverse complement strand
TTGGCCAGTACGTGATTACTAAAAAAGCGTCCGAGCATCTCAGTTGGCCTGTTTGAAAGGGTCGCCGTTATTCAGGGCTTGGCGCCCCTCCATGATGACCAGGGTGGCTGCCGGTAATTCTACCTGGGCCGGGTGTCCTTCCAGTGCCTGGGGCAGTGGGTGGAAAAGGGCCTTGTCGTTGTTCGCCAGAAACAGGCCCAGTTGGTCGCCACGCCTGACCGGCATGTCGGCGGGCACAAAGGGCTGCGTGGATTGCCAGACCAGTCGTCCACTGCTGCCAGGCAGGGCGCGCGTCTCAGTGAACAGCAGTCGCACCTCGCGATTACGCCCCTGTGCCTCAACCGCCGGTACGATCTGGCGAAGGGTCAGATCATAGCGGCCCTGATTGGTTTCCATCGTTAGGCTTTTAGCCTGTTGCAGGGTGTCGATCAGCTCACTCGAAACCTGCGCGGAGATCTCCAGCCGCTGTTGGTCGCTGAACCGGATGACGGGTTGACCTGGATTGACCCACTCCCCCTCGCCTGCCAGGCGTTCCCGGACAATGCCGGTAAAGGGGGCCGTGATACGGCAGCGTGACTGGTTGAGTTTTGCTTCGGCGATGCTGGCAACTTGGCCGTTGCGATCCGCCAGGGCGATCTGCAAGTCGGCCTGTTGCTGGTTCAGCCGCTCTTCCGATACGCTGCTGGTTTTGATCAGTGACTTGCTGCGCTTTATCTGACGGTTTGCCAGATTAACCCGTGCCTCAATGCTTTTTAGTCCGGCTTCGGCCCGGGTGACCCGAAGGTTGTTCTCCTGGCAATCAAGTTCAGTCAGGAGGTCGCCCTGCCTCACGGTATCACCCACTCGGACGGGAATACTGAGGATCTTGCCGCTGGTTTCGGCACTGACGCGGCTCTCATTCAGGCTGACGGTGGAAGCGGGTGCCGTGTAGGTTTGATAAAAAGTGATATCGGCCAGCCTTGCGGTGGTGACCTGGGTGATCGCTTGTTCCGCCTGGCTGGTGAGGGCGGTACTGGTCAGCAAAAGGGCCGCCAGACAGTTTGTGTAGAGGTGTTGTCTCATCATGACTCAAGCGGACTCCTTGCCGCATCGATCTCTTCTAGCAGAGCTGAATGGCGTTGCTGCATTAAAAGCAACAGTGCCTGATTGGCCGCAATACCGTATTCCAAGGTGAAGCGCATGCCGGGGGTCAGGCTTTGGCATTCGCTGATAATACGCTGGAGAATCTCAAGTTCTGTCTTCAGGTGCTCCGTCTGCTTGTTAAGGAGGGTTTCGACATGTGTCTTGGGCAGCAGGTGGGCAAACATCATCAGGAACAGAAAATCACTGCGGTACTGCTCGGCGGGTTCTGAGTTCATCAGGGTCTGATAAAAATGCTCATAACCTGCCTGGGTAATCGTGAAAACCTTCTTGGTGGGGCGCTTCTCCTGGGTCTCTTCCCGAAAACTGACCAGTCCCTGCTCGGTCAGTTTTGCGAGTGCCGGGTAGATGGAGCCGTAGCTGGTGGCCTGAAAATGGCTGAAGGTCTCTTCAAAGGCCTTCTTGATCTCATAACCGCTGGCTTCTCCCAGACTTAAAATGCCGAGACAGAGGTGGTGGGTATTCATGTTCAATATATATCGAGCCGTTATATGATGATTCAATATAAATAAGAGAGCGCTAGGTTGTCAAATCTGCTAATCTTGCCCTCGCTTTGATACCCATCCATGAACTCCGGAATCCCTGATATGAATTTTGCCCCGCTGCGTTTAAAGAAGAATGAAGACCGACGGTTGCGTGCCGGTCACTGCTGGATCTATAGCAATGAGATCGATACCGCCACTACACCACTAAAAGGCATGGAAGCGGGTCAGCCGGTGGAAATCTTCAGCGATCGGGGCAAATTGATTGGGACCGGGTATGTGAACCCTCACTCACTGATCAGTGCCCGTATTGTCAGCCGGGATCATAAGCATCCCCTCAGTGATTCACTGCTGGTGCACCGACTCAAGGTGGCGCTGAGCCTGCGGGAGCGACTCTATGAAAAACCCTTTTACCGGCTGGTCTTTGGTGAGAGTGATGGCCTGCCTGGGTTGGTGATTGATCGCTTTGGGGGTTACCTGGTCATCCAGATCACCACCGCTGGCATGGAGCGGATGAAGACGGCGGTGCTTGCTGCGGTTGAGAAGGTGCTGAAACCGGAGGGGGTGCTGTTCCGGAATGATTCTTCCGCCCGGGAGCTTGAGGGGCTTGCAAGTTATGTCGAGGACGCATTTGGAAACTGGCCTGAGGTGCTGAAGATTGAAGAGCATGGGGTCCGGTTTGACGTGCCCTCTCAGGGTGGGCAGAAAACCGGCTGGTTCTTTGATCAGGCGGCCAACCGGGGACGTATGATTCCCTACATCCAGGGTAAGCGAGTGCTGGATGTCTGCAGCTATATTGGCGCCTGGGGTGTACAAGCGGCTGTGAAGGGTGCGACAGAGGTGATCTGTGTGGACGCATCAAGCACGGCCCTGGATGCGGTTGATCGTAATGCGCTGGAGAATGGTGTCAGTGAGTCGGTGGCCGGCTTGCAGGGGGATGCCTTTGAGGCGCTGCGTGAGTTGCGATTGGCCAGTGAACGGTTTGACGTGGTGATGGTTGACCCCCCGGCCTTCATTAAGCGTAAGAAAGATACCAAGGAGGGGACGCTGGCCTATCGAAGAATTAATCAGCTGGCACTGCAGTTATTGAGCAAGGATGGCATTCTGATCTCGTCATCCTGTTCCCATCATATGAGTGAGGCCTCGCTGTTGAACGAGATTCAACAGGCGGCCCGGCATACGGATCGCTCTCTTCAGCTGATAGAGCGTGGTTTTCAGGCACCGGACCACCCGGTCCATCCTGCTATCGCAGAGACCGCCTATCTGAAGTGCTTCACCTTTCGGGTTTTGCCTACTTTCTAGGGATCGAACCCCTCCCTGTGCCGGATGCCA
>JAPHUG010000354.1 GCA_026197195.1 Sedimenticola sp. | reverse complement strand
CTGGGTGATAGCCCCATTAGGACACTCAGGCTCACATACATCACAGTTGATGCATTCATCAGTAATAATTAATGCCATAACACAAACTCCTGAAAGAGGTCCCTTACCTCTATACCTTTAAATAAAACTAAGCCGATTGGCTGCCATTCAATGCTTCAACAACCAGAGGATGTACGAACTCTGACACATCCCCGCCCAGAGCTGCAATCTCCTTCACCAGACTGGAAGAGATATAGGCGAACTGTTCAGCCGGGGTCAGAAACATCGTTTCCAACTCGGGCGCCAATCGCCGGTTCATCCCAGCCAGCTGAAATTCATACTCAAAATCCGATACGGCCCGTAAACCACGCAATATCACGTCAGCCTTACACTCACGGGTAAATTCTACCAGCAGTGTATCAAATTCAATAATCTCGACCTTGTCGACTTTCGCTAAAACCTGGTTCGCCAGATCCACCCGCTCACTCAGGGTAAAGCGTGGTTTCTTGCCGGTACTCGCGGCCACGGCCACGATGACTTTATCGAATAACTTGGAGGCACGTTGGATCAGGTCTGTGTGACCGTTGGTAATGGGATCAAACGTACCTGGGTAAATTGCTATGGCCATAACTTGTCCTGCTTTTTTTCAACCGCCGTTGGATACGAAGCGTCTCAGCGGCCAATAAACTAAAAAAAGTAAGGTAATAGGGCGCTATTTCCAAGTTACTGGCAACAGAACGAATAATACCTTGAGAATGACCAACTTCTTAAACTAATGCAGAAATCAGCCAAATTTATTCCCCAGGGTGCGAGATAATAGTATCAGTTGTGACAATGTCAAATGAGAAATCGCATTTTCTCACCCTTTTCAGGCCATTTTTCGTCTATCGAGTATAGAGCGCATAGGCCACTTGCCCCGCTTTTTTCTCTTTAAGCGGTTGCCAGTTGGCGGGTAATTGCGGTGCCGGGCCGTGCAGATCCCACTCCAGGTAGATGCGAGGGTCAGACCCCAGCCACCCCTTCTGCTCCAGCTTTTCACAACATGCGGTCAACAGATGATCGGCGAAGGGAGGATCGAGGAACAGAATATCAAATGCACGGGGCTCCTGATCAAGCCAGCTCAGGGCATCGTGCTGTTCTACCGCAATCCGGCTAAGCCCCAGTAGTTGTTGATTTGCCTGTAGCTGCCGTACAACCTTTGGATTCTGCTCAACCAGGGTCACACAGCCAGCACCACGAGAGGCCGCCTCGAACCCCAAGGCCCCACTTCCTGCAAACAGATCCAGACAGGCTGCACCAGGGAGTTGCGGTTGTAACCAGTTAAACAGGGTTTCCCGGGTACGGTCTGAGGTGGGTCTAAGTCCCAGGCTATCCGGAAAGGCCAGCCGTCGTCCACGATGCTCGCCCCCAACAATTCTGACCTGGTTGGTCTGTCCGGCTCTTTTTGGCACCACCTGACGGGCCTCAGTTGGCCTGGGTCTGGGTCTGCCCATTCCCCACCACAACGGTAATCAGATTGTCAGGCTGTATTCGTCGCTGAAACGCCTCACGGATCTGCTCTCTACTCACACTGTTGATGTTATCGACAAAACGTTCCAGGTAATCCAACGGAAGATCATAGAACCCCAGCATGGCGAGATACTCAAGGATCTTGCCATTGCTGGCAATGCGCAGCGGGAAACCGCCGGTGATATTCTGTTTGGCCGCTGTCAGCTCCGCTTCACTGGGGCCTGACTCAATGAATCGGGTCAGGGTCTGGCGCATCACCTCGAGCGCCTCGTCTGCCTTGGCATTTTGAGTTTGGGCGCCGATAAGAAAAGGGCCGTTCCGCCGCATGGGCGAGAAGTAGCTGTAGACACTGTAGGAGAGACCCCGCTTCTCCCGCACCTCCTCGCTGAGCAGTGATACCAGACCACTGCCACCCAGAATATGATTGCCCACATAGAGTACGAAATAGTCTGGATCGCCCCGAAAAATACCCGGCTGGCCCATCAGTATGTGAGATTGACTGGAGGGAAACGGAATCGCCAGTCTGTTGGCCGCCTCAAGGTCGCTGACCGGAGGCAGCGCCTCCGCCCGTTCGCCTGACTTAAGCCCGCTGATCACCTGTTCAGCCAACTGCTCGGCCTGAACCCTGTCAATTGCACCCACTATCGCAATCACCGCATTAGTAGCGACATAGTAACGTCGATGATGATCAATGACGTCCTGCCGGGTGATGTTCGCCATTGACTCTTTGGTTCCCTCGGTATGTGTTGCGTAGGGATGCTCTCTGAACAAGGCCTTCATGAACGCTTTCTGGGCAACCGTTCCGGGGGACTGCTCATCATGATTCAACGAAACCAGTACCGCCTTTCGGTTGCGCTCCAGATCCGCTTCATCAAAACGCGGGCTACCGACCACCGCCACAAGCGTATCTATGGTAGTCGCCAAGGCCCGTTTTTCCGTGAGACTGCGTATACTCACCATGGCCATGTCGCGATGCGAACTGACACTCATCTCGGCGCCGACACTGTCCAGCCGCTCGGCTATCTGGTCTGCGCTCCACTCACCAGCCCCCTCTTCCAGCAAGGCGTTGGTCAGGTAGGCCACACCGGGGACGGCATCACGCGCACTGCCGGCATCAAACACGATACGCAGATCGACCATCGGCAACTCCGGGGCGGAGACATAGAGTACCCGGGCGCCCTTACTGGTGGTCCAGCTCTGTATCTCAGGCCCCGCCCAAAGATGTCCGGACCCGACCAGGATCAATACCAGTAACCATCGACTGTACATCCGCTTAACTCCCATGACGTCCACCTACCGACTTGCGTACCGGCTTCACATCATCCATTGGCTGTGGCTCCAGTTGTGTAACCGTCAGGTTGTCATCCACCAGATAGCGTTGAGCCACCTCTTTGACCTGCTCCGGTGTCACCTGCTTCAAGGCCGCCACATACTGATCAATCAGACGCCAATCCAATCCCACTGTCTCCAACATGCCTATCTCCATCGCCTGATAGAAGACTGAATCCAACTCATAGACCTTTGAGGCAATCACCTGGGTTCGGACGCGCTCCAGCTCCTCTTCGGTAACAGGTTCACTGCGCAACCGGCCTATCTCCTGACGTAACGCTTGCTCCAACTCCTGCAGGGTGCGGCCCTGGGCTGGGGTCCCGTCAATCAACAGCATGCCTGGTAACCGGGTAAAGGCGTTGTAATCAGCCCCCGCTGAGACCGCCACTTCACTGCCACGGACCAGATTGCGACTGAAGCGTGCGCTGTTCCCGCCATCCAGGACGGCCACCAGCATCTCAAGCGCATAGGGTTCCCAACCCTTCTCCGCAGTGGTTAACGCCGGGGTCTTGTAGCCCATGATCATATAGGGCTCATTGGCCGGCACCTTGACAACCGCCCGCGCCTCACCCTTCTGCTGGGGCTCGCGTAGCGGCTTCAGCACGGGAACATTCTCCCGTTTGAGGGGACCGAAATAGTGCTTGGCCAGGCGAAACACCTCTTGTGGCTCCACATCGCCCACCACCACCAGAGTCGCATTATTAGGGGCATACCAGAGGCGATACCAGTCTGCCAGATCTTCAACCTGCATGTTTTCCAGGTCGTTCAT
>JAPHUG010000427.1 GCA_026197195.1 Sedimenticola sp. | reverse complement strand
GTGCCATTAGCACCTGATTCAACATTACCCGAATTACCCCCAGTAACCGTCTGGTTCAGTGTAAGGTTTCCGCTGGTACTACCCGTCACCGCATCAATTAATGACGTGCTCGCACCATCGCCAGCATTACCCGTCCCAGTGGCAGATCCGCCGTTACCACCTTCAGCTAATCCGGTCACATTGACAGTTCCACCACTGGCCGAGCTGCCACTGACAGTTCCAAGAGTTGCCGTTCCGCCATCCCCTCCATTTCCACTCACCGTACCGCCAATGCTTCCCGCAACCCCTCCGTTGCCTCCGTTACCGGCATAAGAACGCGCACTTACCGTGGCACTCCCACTTCCTGTATTCGTTACTATGGCGGAAGCCGTGGAGTTGCCACCATTACTGCCACCATCGCCTGCATCACCCGGTGTTCCCCCATTGGAATAACCACCCGTGCCACCGTAGCCGGCATTTCCACCATAAGCGATTGCGCTCGAAGTACCATTCCCGCTGGCTACTTCAGTATCTGCCGTGGCATCTGCTGTTCCACCATCAGCACCATTACCCGCATCACCACCGTCAGCACCCGCAGGAGAACCCTGCCCTCCATTTCCGCCATAACCACCTGCACCACCGTATGCAGTGGCGGTATTGCTTGCGTCCGTATTAGTGGTAGTAGCGGTGGCGGTTGCAGCACCTCCCGCGGTACCATCCGCACCCGCAGTGCCTGGATTTCCAGCGGTGCCATGGGTACCTGCAGTTCCTGCAGTTCCGTTTTGCGTGTCTGTTGCCGCAAAAACCTGTATTGGAGAAACAGATGCCGAAGTAGCCAGGAGAATACCGGCAACGAGGGGAGAGAGACGTCCGGGGAAATTCATTTGTTCAACTCCTTGTTAAACGCTTTATTTTTGTGGTCCGTGAAGTGTCACATAATGTAATGAAACTGCTACAACTGCTTCCTTCCACACGGCATGATTAGTAGTAGAATTAAAAGATGAACAGCACGCAGCTTTTAGACAACCCTGTACTCCTGTTCCACTCCTATACGTACTTCAAATGCAAGAACGTTTAGAGCTGCGCTGTGTATTTTTTGAGGAAGTAAAAAAATGCATTCCGCTTCCTACAAATCGCTTACTCTTTACCTTAATGTTTAGCTGCGTAAACACTACCTATCTCTGGCTGTTTATGTTTACTCATCAGGCTTTTCTTTTGGAAAGTTTGATGAGCAAAAAACAGGCCAACACAACCCATCACATGGTTTAGACCCGTTACAAAACAATACGTTATGCGATTGATTATTTTATTGCTATTTTCTGCTTTGCTTATACGGCAACGTTGGATGTAAAAAAAACTGACAAGCGCTAACCTTCAACCATTGTTCATGGTTAATTGATTGAAACTCAAAATGCTTCTATTCTTGCAGCCAGTTCCACTTCACACATACAAAACCAAAGCGCTGAGGGATGGCAATGAAAACACACTGGGCATGGATATCTGGTATTTCTATAAGCGGACTGTTTTTTACAGGTGCACTTTTGCTCTTTCTTTTCTGGCAAAAATCTGTATCGGAGGCAATTCCCGAAACACCCGAAAGCATACAAATCGTTAAGAAGACTACAATGGATTTTGCGCTGGCGGTTAAATCGAACGATCTCTCTCTTTTTCGAAATCAAACCAGTAGTGCATTTCGCAAAAAATACAGCCAGGAGGTGTTTGATGCAGCATTCTCTGGCTTCATACAACAGAATATTAATCTGATGGCGGTTGAAAAATACCAACCTATTCTTGCTGCTGCCCCCGCTATCACTAAGGACGGTACATTAATTATTAGGGGGCACTATGATACGCGCCCATCACAGATTAAGTTTGATTACGATTACGTTTTAGCGGGGGATGAGTGGAAAATTTCTGGAATTAATATTGAGGTGGTTCCAGTTAACTAAATTCGATATATACGCCGAAAACACGACACATATCCACGTGTTCTATTACCCATTCGGGGGCAACTCGTTTAGAAAATCATACACTGGCCCGATCACCGGCGAATCATCATGCAGCAGCATTGTGAAATGGTTTACGCCGGGAAGATCCAACCTTCGCCCTTTTGGTATCCACTTTACAATGGCGTCCGTCTCTGCCTCGGTAAAGATGTGCCCGGTATGCTCATCAATCAAACCCTCGCCGGCCCGAACAAACAGCGCCGGACAGGCCATTGCCGGGAAGTGCAGACACATGCTGTAGAGAAAATGCAGATCCAGGTCTTTGTGTAAGCCCTGCGCTGAGGCCTTAGGTTGGACCGCGCCATGCTCAAGCAGAGAGACATCTTCCCGCAGATAGGCCTCCAGCATCTCGCCCCACTGCCTGCCGTAGAACGGCATCGCGCGCATCGCATCCAGATACTCATCCATTGAGGGATAGGGTGACTCCAGATGATTCAGGGTAGGCCGTATCGCCTCCAGCACCCGCTCGGTTGGGTCGGCGCCCCCCTCCAACAGAACAATGGCCTCCACCAGCGAAGGGCGGATTGAGGCGAGATAAGTGCCGACAGTGGCACCAAAGGAGTGTCCTACAATGGAAAAGGTCTCAATACCCAACTGCTGGGCTAATG
>JAPHUG010000163.1 GCA_026197195.1 Sedimenticola sp. | reverse complement strand
AGAGAAGAAGGCCGCTGCCACAGCGGCAAGGGAAGCGCTCTATCATGGCGTGGAAAAAAATGCCCGGTCCGATACCAACTATTTTGTCCTGGTTATGTTGTCGACTATTGTGGCGGCGATAGGCCTGATTGAAAATAACGTGGCTGTTGTAATTGGTGCGATGGTGATTGCGCCGCTACTTGGGCCGAATCTGGCGTTGAGTCTGGGGATTGCGTTGGGTGATATTCCCCTGGTCAAGGAGTCGATCAAAACGCTGATTGCGGGTACCGCCCTGGCCGTGTTGATGGCTGTCGGGGTCGGCTATTTCTGGCTCACCGAACCTTTTAGTGAGGAGCTGTTGGCTAGAACAGTGGCCGGCCTGGATTCGGCGGCCCTGGCACTGGCCTCCGGGGCGGCCGCGGCGCTCTCCCTGACCACCGGGCTATCCAGCGTACTCGTTGGTGTGATGGTGGCAGTGGCCTTGCTGCCTCCGGCGGCCACAGCCGGTCTTATGTTGGGATATGGCGATATACAGCTGGCAATAGGTGCCGGGCTTCTGCTTGCCGTCAATATTGTCTGTGTGAACCTTGCGAGCAAGCTGGTTTTTGTAGTCAAAGGCATCTACCCCCGTACTTGGGTAGAGAAAGAGAAGGCGAAAAGGGCAACGGTGGTTTATGTTGTTGGCTGGATCGTGCTTTTAGTTATCTTGTTGCTGATTATTTTTTTACGTGAATCAATAAGCCAGTAGCACCGTTTATGGAATGGAGCGAGTAAGCCTGGGAGTCTCTATGAAACCTCGAATCAGTATGATCACACTCGGTGTTGATGATATAGAACGCGCAGTGGCCTTCTATGAGAAGGGGCTCGGTTTGCCCCGTATGGATTCACCGCCGACCGTGGCCTTTTTTAACCTTAATGGCAGTTGGCTGGGACTGTATGGGCGCGAGGCGCTAGCTGAAGATGCCCAGGTGTCAGCCGAAGGGAGTGGCTTTAACAGCTTTTCTCTGGCACATAATGTAGGGTCTGAATCCGAAGTGGATGCACTGCTGGCCCAGGCAGTAACGGCGGGAGCGACGTTGGTAAAGCCGGGCCAGGAGGTGTTTTGGGGTGGCTACTCAGGCTATTTTAAAGATCCGGATGGCCATCTCTGGGAAGTGGCCTATAACCCCTTCTGTTGGATTGGTCCACCCGATGAGTGAGACGGGTCGGTTGCAGATGAGACTGAGGCATTGTCATGTATAGAGCGGATAACCACAAAAACTATCCCGATCAGGTCTGGTATGAAGACTTTTCTACAGGCCAGGTATTTGTCTACGGTGCCTGGGAGATGGACAAGGCCGAGATGATCGATTTTGCCACATCCTATGACCCGGAACCTTTTCACCTGGACGAAGAGGCCGCTATCGCACAGGGTTGGGGTGGATTGATTGCGTCTGGTCCACAGGTCGCCTCAATATGGCGTCGACTGAGTAAGGAAGCTTTTCCCAATGCGCAGAGTGTGATCTCGCCTGGCTGGGATGCTATTCGCTGGATGAAGCCGGTGTTTGCAGGAGACCGCTTGTATGCACGGACAGTGATCAGTGAGATGCGCCGTCTGGATAGTCGTCCTGGTGAGGGAATGATAAAACTTCAGAACAGTCTCTATCGGGAGAAAGAGGATGAGGTTGCCACATTGAGCTCAACCTGGTTTGTTCGTTGTCGCCCGGTTAGTGAATAAAATCGGATAGGTCAGGGATAGAAACGCGTTCCAGCGGGTCTATCTAGTTATCTGCAGCTAAAGGTTATTGAGCGACGTTATGTCAATCCTGCTTCGTGTTATCGCTAACCTGTTACCGGTGCTGTTCCTCACGGGCTGCATCTCAGCTCAATCATTGCGTGATGAGCGCATCGCGGCGGACCAGGCGCTGTTTGATAGTTACCCTGCCGAGATACAGGCACAGGTGCGTCAGGGACAGATCGACATCGGTTTTAGTAAAGAGATGGTTCGCCTCTCCTGGGGTGTGCCGGATCAGGTTTTTCGGCGAACCACGCGCGCCAAACAGTCAGTGATCTGGAGTTACACCCAGCTTCGAAGGTATCCCCACCTGGATCGGATGAGTGTGCCGGTCTATTACATTGATAGCAGTGGGCGCCAGCAGTTCAGTTA
Organism: Sedimenticola sp.; assembly: GCA_026197195.1. Taxonomy (GTDB): domain Bacteria; phylum Pseudomonadota; class Gammaproteobacteria; order Chromatiales; family Chromatiaceae; genus Sedimenticola. The sequence continues at coordinate 293 of JAPHUG010000163.1, read as the reverse complement.
TCACAGTGTCTGGGTAAACCGGGATACACAGGAGCAATTCACCGTGGCAAGGGTCGAGTTTGTGCAGGGCCGGGTAACGGCCATAGAACAACTCAACAGCAACCAATAATCCCATTCACAAGGGCAGAGACAGGGGTAACGCTGTTCAATTTACAGGCCCTGCTGAAGCTTTAATCGAAGCTGTAGTTTCTTTGCCTGTTTGAAGGCCTCTTTAAGCATGAGTCGGTGAAGTTCATTGAGTGAATCGGGGTCCACTCGATTCACGTCTGCCGGGTCTTCTGCTGCCAGTTGTT
>JAPHUG010000201.1 GCA_026197195.1 Sedimenticola sp. | reverse complement strand
TTTACCCGTGCTTTCATCACATACTCGCAAGTTAATAAAGGTTTGGAGACTAGCATAGTTCGACAATTTGGAGGAGCTAACCTAGAATCCTAGGTGGAACGTTTCATTCCCAGTCCTTAACCAGAAGGTCGCACATGAGTATTATCAAGCCACCAGAACAGGATCCTGCTTTTCTAAAGCCGTTCCTGTCGTTCTGCCACAGACGCCGCTATCCCGCCAAGACGGACATCATCCATCCCGGCGATCGGGCTGATATTCTCTACTATATAGTGGACGGATCAGTCACCATTCTTATCGAAGATGAAGACGGCAAGGAGATTATCCTAACCTATCTTAATAAAGGTGACTTCATCGGCGAGATGGGCCTGTTTCTCTCACAGTCCAATCGCAGCGTTTTGGTCCGCACCCGCTCGGATTGCATGTTAGCAGAGATCAGTTACGCCCGATTGGAACAACTGTTTGATGGCGATCTGCGACCCCACTCGAAAGACATCCTGTACGCTCTCGGTGGCCAGTTGACGCAACGACTGATTCATACCAGCAGAAAGGTGGGGCACCTGGCTTTCCTGGATGTCACAGGGCGGGTTGCAGGCACCCTACTTGAATTATGCAAGCAGCCCGATGCCATGACCCATCCCGATGGCATGCAGATACGTATCACCCGCCAGGAGATTGGCCGAATTGTGGGCTGTTCACGAGAAATGGCTGGGCGCGTATTGAAAAACCTGGAAGAACAGGGACTGGTTCATGTGAAAGGCAAAACCATTGTGGTATTTGGGACCCGCTGACTACTTAGCAATGGTAGTCGTTTCACGCTTCAAGTCATCACCCGTCCCAAAAGACTTGTCTGGCCCCGCAGAGATCACCCGATAAAGCTGCGCTTCCGGCTCAAACCGAAGCGCAGTTCCCCAGCCATCCATCATATCCTTATCGCTCATACCGAGATCCTGTTGGAGTCGCTCCAGGGTGACCTGTGTTGGATTGAAACCCGAGCCGTACTGAATCATCCAGACATTGACGGACCTGTTCAGCTGCTCCAGACGTGCGATAGATTGAGCCCGTTTTGGATCAACAGGTACCACCGGGGCGGTATTCACAACCGGCTCGGGTTCCAAATCCATCACCATGGGCGCCAAGATCCATGCGGCAAGGGCCACGATAATGAGGGCACCAAGCGCCATAATCAGCTGCTTCTGCTTGGCGGCGGATTTCGTCTCATCTGACGTTTTCTGTTGACCGGAATCACCACGCTCATAAAAGGTTCCAACATTGCCTGAGTCATCTTCTGGTTTAAACTTCGCCACATCAGCAGGAGAGGCCATGACTATTTCATCACCCTCAGGCTGCACAGTAGCCATGGGCCTGGTTTGATCGTCCTCCGGGGTTAACTCGGGAAGGTCCAGGGACAGGGGCGCATCAGAACTACCGGGAAGGTCGAGCGTCAAGGCAGAAGCTTGTTCGCCCATTACCTGTGCATCATCAGCGGGTTCCGTTCCACCCGGAGTCGCATCTGACTGAGCCTGGTCTGTTTGAGGCTTGCTGACTTTAAGTTTGACCGGCTCGACACGACACTCAGCGCCCCGCTGTAAAATCTTCTCCAGCAGCCTTTCGGCCTTCTCTTTTTCCAGCGGCTTTTTAATTCTATAGCGATCACCCTGAATCAGGTGACCCGCCTGATCGAGAGGAATTTTAAGCAGCTGCGCCAAAGAGAGCTTAACCTCAGGGTGCTTAAAACCCTCAAGCAGCTTGCCACTGAAAACGAGTTGGTACTTCTGATTAGGCATTATTATGTTATTCGATGCACTGGGTTATTAGGAAACAGCATAAGGCTAGCATAGGCAATCAAATTGATTCTAGCTCAATCAAGCATGGCCACTTTTAAAACCACACCATCGACGTCGATCACCTTCACCCGAACACCCGCTGCACAATCGTCACCACTGATCTTCCAGGTAGTATCATCCACCCTGATCTTACCCTGGCCATTAACAACCGGCTCAGACAGGGTAAACACCCGATCGATATACTGCTCACCCCGCCTGTTCAGTCGAGGCTGGTCACTCTTGGTGGGATTTTTGGCCAGGTAGAGACGCCAGATCACGATACTGGCGACACTGAACAGGGCAAAGACAATAACCTGAATCTCCCAAGCCAGATCCGGCATGGCGAACAAGATCGCCCCA
>JAPHUG010000150.1 GCA_026197195.1 Sedimenticola sp. | reverse complement strand
GCCTCACCATAGACCGCAATGGTGCCGGCTATGATCTTTTCCGGGTGGATCATGTGTTGTGCGCCAAACGGATGTATCACCATCGTGGCATTAGGGCAGGCGGCCATCAGTTGGCCGGTACCGCCAGCGTGATCCAGATGGACATGGGTCGGGATGATGTACTTGACCTGTTCAGGCTGCAGTCCTTGTCGCTTCAGTAACTCCATTACCGCCGGGACGACATGTGAGGTGCCGGTATCGATCAGTGCCGCTTCATCTCCCTCTCGGATCAGGTAGCAGCCATCCAGGTTGGGTCGATAGTAGAAAGTATCGATGCAGAAGATGCCCTGCCCGAGATCTTGATAGGAGAGTTTCACGTTGGTTGCTCACTTTTTATGCCGGTATCAGGCCGGGGACTTTGCCATGGATGGCATTATCGGGCAAGGTTGCAACAAACTCCTGTAATCAGTTGAAGCTGTATAAGTAAAAAATTGATGGCTTGAGAATGACGATATTGAGATGGCTTACTTACAGGAATTGAGCTTGGTAGGACAAATTCATATTCAACAGTATTATTAAGACAGAAGCACAGAGTACCAAGTTACAAAAGTAATGGGAAAGCTCAGGTCGATCAAGATCGCATTAAGAGGGTGTTGAACAGAAAGAAATTGACCAGGCCGCGAGAAAAAAAGCTGTATTAGAAAGGGTTGTCTGGATTCCTACAAATATTGCGATGGTGGGATGCCAAACCATTTGCGGAAAGCTCTCGAAAAAGAAGTGTATTCATCATATCCAAGGAAATAGGCTATTTCTTCTATACGTAACTGTCTATCATTCAGCATTGACTTTGCTAATTCCTTTCTCACTGAATCAAGCAAGTCGCGAAATGTGTATCCTTCTTCCTTTAACTTTCTGCGCAAAGTCCTGGAGGTTACTCGCATTTCTTTAGACACGCTTTCTATGGTTGGTCTTTCACCTGGCAGTACATAATGAATCTGTCTAACTACCTGCGTAGAATAGTCCTTTCTTCCATTGTATGTATCAATCAATACGCCTGCCCGTGCTAATAGTGATTGTTGTCGTTTTGCTGAGTAGTTTATATTCTCTCGATAGAATGCTGAGCGTTCCATTAGCAATGAATTTTTGGCCTGTCCGAAATACATTTCCATCTCTGGTTCTAGTTGTTGGTAAATATAAGCATGAGCCGGTTCATCATAATTAAAAAAAGCCTTTTTTATAGATAGTGTTTTATCTCCTGTATAGCGTAAAGCCCAAAAGTAACAAGCAAATATATAGAATTCAGTGACGCTACTATGTAATAGTTTCTTTGGTTCAACATCAAAATTAAATACCACGCTATTTTTGTATTCTGTCACTGTAAAAGTGACATTGTTCGTGAGTAACTTTAAGTACCTGTGCATCATCTCCATAGATTCCCTAAGGTTTCGTGTTTCCATGAATAAACTGCCAATGATGTTGGCTTTTCGTGGTGTGAATCCACGCGCCAACCAGATACCTAAATCGCTATCTGGATAACACTCCTTAAGTTCGTTGAAAAGTGAATAAGCTTTTAATAAAGAAACCCTACATCCTGCCTTTTCAAACGGAACAGGGTAATTATAGTCATTTTGCTCATGACATCTGAGTCTGTTTAAACTGTCAATCAAGTAGTTATGTATTGTGGCAGATATAGTGAAACCATCAAATGAGTGTTTTATTAGCATTGTTTACTCTCCCATGCACCTCCGTGTTTATAAATTATTAAGTCGCGTATACTCCTTGTCGACATGTATCTATTTGCAAGCCAATGAATTATTGTGCTCCTATAACAAAAGAGTCAGTTATAGGTAAGCATTGCCTTTATCGCTTTCTTGGTTGTTTGTAATAAAAAGCTGGGTAATCATGTTCGCTGGTACCGGCTTGCTGAAATAGTATCCCTGTATAGCATCACAATTGTAACGCCGCAAAAAATCATACTGTGAACGATTTTCAACACCCTCTGCGATTACTTTCATATTTAAGTTGTGTGCCATATCTATTATGGTCTTTGTCAGTGCAGCGCTTCTCTCGTCTGTCGATATTCCTTTTACAAACTCCTTGTCAATCTTCAATACATCTATAGGGAACTGTTTTAAATAACAGAGAGAAGAATAGCCTGTGCCAAAATCATCTAGGTAAATACAAACCCCCAATTCTCTGAGTTGGTTCATTGTATTTAGTGATTGTGCGGTATATTCTATGAGGGAACTCTCAGTAATTTCTATTCCGAGTAATGCTGGGTCTATGTTAAATTTATGAATTATTTTTTGGATGTAATCTACAAATTTTATATCTGCAAAATGACGGCCTGTAATATTAACAGATATGTGATAGTTTTCTATGTAATTATTATTCCATTCTCTTATTTGCTGGCATACCATTTCGATAATCCACTCGCTCATCTCCACAATAAGTCCTGATTCTTCGGCTATTGGAATAAATCTATCTGGAGGGATACTACCTAACTCTGGATGATTCCATCTGAGCAGTGTTTCCGCCCCGACAATCCCACCATTCTTAAGTTCGATCTGAGGTTGGTAATAGATAGCCAGCTGAAAATCCTCGAATGCTTTCCTTAAGTCGTTTTCCAACAATAGCTTTTCCACTGCACTCTGTTCCATTGCTGCGTTATAAAACTGATATCCATTTTTCCCCAGCTCTTTTGCACGGTACATAGCTACGTCTGCATTTCGTGCCAAGTCACTCATGTCTTTGCCATCTTGAGGATAAAGTGCTATGCCTACACTCGCTGTTATTACCATTTCAAAATTATTAATATTGATGGGCCTTGATACTGTGGTAAGAATTCTCTCTGCGACTGTCGCCACATCTTTTTCATTCTGTACTTCTGACAGCATAATAGTAAATTCATCTCCACCTCTTCTAGATACGCTATTTTTAATATTATTGTTAGCAGAGATGCAGTCAATGTCTCTTAAGACATTTTCCAAGCGCCGAGATATTTCGCATATTAATAGATCCCCTGTATGGTGTGAAAAGGAATCATTTATTCGCTTAAATCTATCCAGATCTATAAACATTACTGCCACTAAAGTGTTGCTACGATCAGCCAATCGCATCGCTTGAATAAGACGATCGTTGAATAAGGATCGGTTTGGTAGTCCTGTCAATTCATCATAAAATGCTTGCCTATGTATTTTTTGTTCTGCCTCTTTTCGATTTGTTATATTACGAATCAGTATTACTACATGGGTGTCAGTTAATGGAAGCATCCGTGCTTCTAGGTAGATGTCATTGTTAGTACTGTTTTCTATAACGAATTCAGAAATCACAAGTTCTTTCGTACTTAATACATTACCTATTGCACTTAGCAGTGGTACAGTTAAATGTCTTTTTATGAGAACATCCCTCACATTTTTTCCTGTTGGATTACTAGTGAATAAGTACCCATTATTGAATTCCTTTCCTGCTTTATAATCGATAATATAGCCCATTCTATCCATGCAGATGTATTGATCAGGCAGTGCCTCTAATATTGCCCTCAGTTCCTGGTTTAACTGTAATAGTTCTCTTGAACTAATATCCAGCGACCTTTCCAGCATTTCTCGATCTTCGTCATATTCCTTATATGTAATGTCTATTAATTCCAAAAAACCGCACCATTTATTTGGTGGGGATGAGAAACTACCGTCAGTCATGTCCAGTTGTCGATTCAATAAGCTGTGCAACTTATTATCCATTATTCTCACTTAATGTTGTTATAGTCATGGTTTGATTGTGAAGTATGGGTGTGAGCATATTGTTATGCGGTGCTATTTCTCCGTATGAATAAAAACCCGCAAGTGTGCATTCTTCGCCTACCACGTTCCTAACGACTTTCAGTTCCTCTACTGTTCTTTGCTTTAAGAGCATTTTTCGACCAACACAACTGATCAATATAGCTAGTTGCGGTTCTATTCTTTCTTCACTACTTTGGATTTTTCGCACGGATTGAAATGCTGCGTCCATGGATCCATCTACTAACCGGTTTAGATTTCCTTTCATTAACTGACAATTTGCTCCCTCTGGTACATCGCCTGCAAAAGTTACAGATCGTGTATTGCTATCTATAGCCAATAGTGTACGAACAACAGATGAATTGCAGTTTGTCAATTCCACATTTATTGGAAACAACAGACCAGTTGCAGGTAAGCCGTGAGAGTAGTCTCCAAGATACTTTTCATAGATGTCTAATGCCGGTTGGCCATCTAATTCGTATAGAAGGTTTCCCTCTGCGCGTGTTATCACTCGTTTCGGTCCAAAGGAGTCCCATCCACCCTGCGAGCCGAAACCAACTGCTAGATCTTTTCCGTAAAACCCAATAATTGTTGCGATACTTTTCTTCTTTATTGAGTCAAGGAACACAATGGTTGTGTCGAATCTGTCTCCATCACCTGCCAGTCCACCGGTTACAGCAATATTCTTTGGGAGGTTATGGTATATTCCGCGTATTAGTTCACTTCCATTTACTGCGGATCCATTTGCTAACACCATAACGTGAGCGAGATCGCAATGTTTAATTGATTTAGCCAGCTTTGAGCCGGAACGGTAGTCATTACCACAAAGCATTTGACCGGATATGCTTGCGGATTCTATATGGCATTTTTCAAAATATACGGCAGTTGCTACGAGTGAATCGTCATTGATATTTTCGTTATGTATCTCTCCTGCAGTACTGCATCCCGCAATGATTGCTTTTGGATACATAGAGCGTAGATCGTTTAATAATTCTTCGCCTTTTTGCGTCAATATCATCCTAGAGCCAAACACCAGTACTAACTGAGAATTATTGGCTTCAATGTCCTTATGCAAAACTCTCCACCCTAGTACAGATTTCCATTGCAGTTGGTCAATTTTCACGTCTTTTATTACCATGGTAATTTACTTGACAATGCACTGGAATTCCTCCTGGTTGAGCTAGTTCAATTTTCCGACTGTTTTATGGCTTGCTGTGCAGCTGTATGTAACGAATGGTTTCTATGTCACTGCTGCCTGGTGATTAACTGTTGTGCTGTATGTAATTGTATTTACAACTATGGATGATTGATACGTTAGTCTGGTTGTTATAGAGCCGTATTTTATAATTACTATTTATGCTCAAAGTGATAGTAAATATGTTTGGAGAGTTCTTTTGCATGTTCAATATCTTGTTTTGTAATTTTCATCTCCACGAGCTTTTTTTCATCGAGTAAACAGGCACATATCTCTCCACTCATCTCTGCTACAGTGAACCAAACATAGGATAGAAAGGCATTACTATTAACGCCAAGTCCTCGGTTGTAGTATTTGCCCAGCTCCAATTGCGCGTACAAGTCTCCATTTACACTGGCTTTTATATACCAATGAAACGCTTTTTTGTGGTTTTTTTGTACGCCACGACCTGAATGGTACATAAACCCTGTTAGGGCTTGTCCTCTCGCATTGCCCTGTTGCGCTGCTTTTTTGTACCATTGAACACTTTTTTCAAGGTTCCTAATTACACCATCTCCAGCTCCGTACATATGCCCGATAATTATTTGTGCGGAAGCGTTTCCTTGCTTTGCCAATCCATAAAGCTCATGCCATGCTTCTTTGTATTGACCCAAATCATAATACTCTTTTCCTCTTTGATAGTCGGCATAGCAATAGCTGCTGAAGATAAATAGTGCGATTTGGAGTATTCCTGTTCGACGCCATTTGTAGGTGTAATTACTAGAGGTATATATCACTGACATGATACTTTGCATCCATCCACGTGAAACCGGTTAACTATGTTATTCAGTTGACTTGATTGAGTTGATAATATCTTGCTGACATGTAATGTTTTTTCGGCACCGTCAACACCTAGATCTGCTACGTTTTCTATATTTACAAGGTTCCTGTTAATATCCGCAGCCGCACAACTTTGTTGTTCGGTTGAGCTTGCTATCTGTGTAATCATGTCGCGGGTTGACAAAATCGACCTTTCGATATTATTGAGAGAGTTACTAAGTTTTTCTGTATGCTCGACCCCCTCGCTGCTGTGTTTTTGGCTGTTTTCCACAACACTAACCGCGTGTCTTGCACAGTCTTGCAGTTTTCCAATCATTTTTTGTATTTCTTGTGTGGATTCCTGTGTTCTTGAAGCTAGCGACCTTACTTCGTCTGCTACAACCGCAAAACCTCTGCCCTGTTCACCCGCGCGTGCTGCTTCAATAGCTGCGTTCAAAGCGAGTAGATTCGTCTGTTCTGCTATTCCACGAATAACATCTAATACAGTCCCTATGCCTTCTATATCTATGCCTAATTTTCGTATCACATCAGAAGTATCAGTCATTTCTTTGGCAAGGCAGGTAATACGTTCTACAGTTTCATTAATTACGCATCTACTTTCTTCTACCTCTCCATTTGCAGTCTCAGCGGAATTAGCCGCTTCTGTTGCATTATTTGCAACTGTTCCCATTGCGTTAACCATCTCTCGCATTGCTTTGGTAATGCACTCAAGCTGATTACGTTGTTCCTTCATCCTTATATTAGTATCAATGGCCACTTCATTTAATGTGGTCGCCTGACCTGACACCTCCTTTGAGCTATGTATAATGTCTTCAACATCACTATTTAACTGCCCAACTAATACTTTTAGAGTGTGGAGTATTAATGATATTTCTTTGGCGCCGGCTGTATTGAGCTTTACTGTTAAATCTCCTTCGCCAATTTTTTTCATTGACTCAACTACGTTTATAACTGGCACAAATAGAACTTTTTGAAGTAGCGAAAAAATGCCAATTACAACAATCAATATAACTAATGCATAGGTCAGTAATATACGTATCTGTATGGTTTTCACCTCATTATTCAAGTTGGTCAAATCCTCAATTCCCTGAATGCTGAAAACCGGTTTTCCCTGTTGGGTTCGTGCGACAAAGTTTACAAGTTGTAAGTTGTCATTATCATTATTTATCCATTTGTCGCTTTTTAATAATTCGTTGTCACCGTTAGTTGCAATTCGTACTGGTAATCCAAGCGTATCCGATAAAGATGTGAGTTGATGGATTGGGTTAGTTATTAGCTCGGCATATCCAATAAGTTTTAGTCCGCCAATTGGTATCAGTGTGGAGTAGACGGGTCGATCTCTGTTTAACCACAGCGCACCTGTTCTTTTCATTTTGGCCACACCACTCCTATTCTCAGCCATGTTTCTCAGTTCAGTAGATATCTCCATAGGAAGCCCTTCGAGCCCCTTGCTTGACATAACAATCGGGTTGAGATCTATGTCGTATAGGCGAATTTTCTGTAAATCAACAATACCGGTCGTCACATATTTTTGGTTATACTGGCGATCTAACCCCGCTATTAGTGTAGCTTGCACTTCTTTGTTTCTATTTTTTATCATGCTCTTAATGCTTTTTATATTGTCTTTCAGAATGTATTCGCCTAGCTCAGCTGATTTTTTTTCAAGAACAGCTAATTCCGAATTAACTGTTGTTTTTATTAGTCGGGAAACTGATTTGTTTTGGAAATGGTGTGATGCCTCTTGAAACATTCCTGTGGTCATCAAACTTAACACCATCACTGTCACTCCTCCTGATAGGACCATTATCAAAATAATGACTTTAATTGATATGCTTTTGAACATTATGGGTCCCAAATTACACTGCATACAATAATCAGTTGTCATGCAATTAATTGAATTGTGTCGATCAGATATCTACGATATGAAATGGCTTTTTAAAAACACGCGCAGTGTGGCTGCTTTGCAAGCAAAAGTACCTTGCAAAGCAGCCCTAACTTGATACTGTGTTTTTTATGGTGTGTTAGTGAGAAACCGGAAAACCTTTGTTTATCCACTCATCCCAGCCGCCACGAAACCAAAAAATCTGACTGTACCCTTGTTCTACTGCTATTTTG
>JAPHUG010000151.1 GCA_026197195.1 Sedimenticola sp. | reverse complement strand
TTACGTAACGCAGGCGCCATCTTGTTAACCAGGGTACCGGCCACAATCATGACGTCGGATTGACGAGGACTGGGACGAAAGATAATTCCAAATCGATCCATGTCATACCGTGCTGCGGCCGCATGCATCATCTCAACCGCGCAACAGGCCAGGCCGAACGTCATCGGCCAGAGAGAGCCGGTGCGCGCCCAGTTGATCAGCTTATCGGCGTTGGTGGTGATGACACCCTTTTCAAGTATGCCTTCTACTCCCATTCCAGGGCCCCTTTCTTCCACTCGTAGATAAACCCGACAACCAACACACCGAGGAAGACCGTCATGGCAATAAAGCCAACCATACCGATCTTATCGAGGACAATGGCCCAGGGAAAAAGAAATGCAATCTCTAAATCAAAGATAATAAACAAGATGGCGACGAGGTAATACCTGACGTCAAATTTCATCCGGGCATCTTCAAATGCCTCGAATCCACATTCGTAGGGAGATAGTTTTTCACTATCCGGGCGCCTGGTACCGAGCACAAAACCCAGCGTAACCATGACAACCCCAACAATGAGGCCGACGCCGATAAAAACCAGAACGGGTAGATAATTCTCTAACATGTGTTCGCCCTTCTCACCGGGTTCTCATTTTTAGTGGTCCCAGCCGTGTGTTTAACGGGGCGAAATGGTAGAGCAGTAGGACCGATCTGTCAAGCTTATAGCGACAATAAAAAACTTTATAATCAGTTACTTATGCTTGATTTTATTAACAAAAAACGGCATCACCCTCACGGGTGACACCGTTTTTCTTATATGGTGCCGATGGCCGGATTTGAACCGGCACGGCTTGCGCCACTACCCCCTCAAGATAGCGTGTCTACCAATTTCACCACATCGGCATACGGGGAATTATACCCCAGATTTCAATATAACTACTCTGCTGCTTTTGGCTTCTCTTCGCTATCGTTAACCATAGGTACAGCCGAAGTGGATTCCGCTGTCGTTCCCGGAATGGTCGGGACTTCAGATATCGGCGCAGGGGCCGTCACTGGAATCTCAATAGCCGGCTTATCATCTTCGATAATCAAAGCGGGCCGCTCAACTGACTGCATGGCGAACCACGCCATACCAAGACTTGTAAGGAAGAACAGGGTAGCCAGTATGGCCGTTGCCCTGCTCAGGAAGTTGGCAGAACCCGCCGCACCAAATACCGTACCTGAAGAGCCCGACCCGAAAGCCGCGCCCGCATCGGCACCCTTGCCGTGCTGCATCAGTACAAGACCAATGACACCAATCGCAAGAAAGAGGTGAACTACGACCAGAATTGTTTGCATTCGGGTTTCCGTGTTATACCTGGAAAATTAAAGCGCGCATTGTACATGATGCGGATGCGATAAAGAAGTCACACACACACCAATTTTAAGTTTTTTTGGAAAATTCCCGGCAAAAAATGCCGGACAATTGTCCTAAAAAGCGTCACAAGCGCCAGAAAAATTAATTAGCAGCGGTACAAATACCCAAAAAGTCGCCAGAATCCAAGGCGGCACCACCAATAAGCCCGCCATCGATGTCCGGCTTGGCAATAAGCTCCTGTGCATTACCTGGCTTCATACTGCCACCATAGAGAATACGTAAGCCATCAGCCACGCCAGCATCCAGCCCGGCTACGCGCCCACGAATAAAGGCGTGAACGTCCTGGGCCTGTTCGGGAGAAGCGGTCTTGCCGGTCCCAATAGCCCAGACCGGCTCATAGGCGACCACACCATCAGCTAGGGCAGCTACCCCCTCAAGATTAATCACCGCATCCAACTGTCGGGCTACCACGGCCTCGGTAACCCCTTGCTCACGCTCATCCAGGGTTTCACCTACACACAAGATGGGTATCAGACCAGCGGCACGAGCTGCTGCATACTTCCTGGCTACGGTCTCATCACTCTCGGCATGGTAGGCCCGGCGCTCGGAGTGACCCACTATGGCATATTTACAACCAAACTCTTTTAGCATTGAGGTGGATATTTCACCAGTGAAGGCGCCTGATGCTTCAGCTGAAACATCCTGCCCACCCCATGCAATCGCCGTTCCCTGGAGTTGTTGCTGTACAGCAGGGAGATAGATGGCGGGAGCACAAACAGCCACCTCCGCCTGTTTTACGTCACTCATGCCAGCCTTGACACCTTCCAGCAGCACCTTGATGCTCTCCAGAGAGCCATTCATTTTCCAGTTACCCGCAACGAGTGGTCGACGCATTGAAATCTCCTGACAACTTCTCTTTAAAGTAGGTTCTTCCAAGGGATCTCAGCCCGATGGATGAATGAACCGAAAAGTCTATCCACCAGACCCGTTGAAATCAAATTAGGAAAAGGTATAGATGGGATCAATTATGCCTATGCTTTAGCCTAAACAGAGGCAACCTGCCTGCTATCAGGCGCGCCTGCCACCATGGATTCCAGCAAACCTGCAATCCGCCCGGCCAGCGCCATAATCTGCTCTGAATCCCGGCCTTCAACGGTCACGCGGATAAGCGGTTCTGTACCTGAAGGCCTGAGCAATACACGGCCGGTATCCGCCAGCTCTTCTGCCACTGAAGCAACAGAATCCTTGACGGCCTGATCCTTCATCAGTTCAGCCGCATCAGCCGAACCCAACGGGACATTAAGGGTAATTTGGGGGTATTTTTGATAACCGTCACGTAATTCATGAAGCGATCTGCCACTTTTATTGACCTCGGCCAACACCTGAAGCGCAGAAATGACGCCATCACCTGTTGTGGTTCTGTCCAGGCAGATGATATGTCCGGATGGTTCACCGCCAAGGGACCAGCGTTCCATCTGCAGGCGCTCAAGGATATAGCGATCCCCCACATCGGTTCTCACCAGGTCAATTCCGTGCTGATTCAGTGCGTGTTCCAGGCCAAAATTGGTCATCTTGGTACCCACCACACCGCCATCCAGTACACCCCGGCGCAGACGGGAACAGGCGATAATGTAGAGGATATCGTCTCCATCCAGTACATCACCCTCTTCATCAACCATAATAAGGCGATCACCATCGCCATCCAGTGCAATACCCAGATCAGCCTGATGTTCCAATACAGCTTTCTGTATGGTTCCTATATGAGTGGAACCAACACCGGCATTAATATTTAGACCATTCGGCTCGGCACCAATAGCAACCACCTCGGCACCCAGTTCCCGGAGGACATGTGGCGCAATGTGATAGGTGGCCCCATGGGCACAATCCACCACGATCTTCATCCCCTTGAAACTCATCGTCCAGGGGATGGTGCTCTTACAAAATTCGATATAACGACCCGCCGCATCGCTGACCCGGAAAGCCTTGCCCAGATGCTCTGACTCCACCGTAGTCATCGGCTTGTCCAGTTCACGCTCGATCGCCAGCTCGACCTCATCAGGGAGCTTTTTACCTTCACTGGAGAAGAATTTGATCCCGTTGTCACAGTGCGGGTTATGTGACGCACTGATTACGATACCGGCCTGCGCATGCAGGGTGCGGGTCAGGTAAGCAATGCCCGGTGTAGGCATAGGCCCCAAGAGGTGGATATCCACGCCAGCGGCCACCAGCCCGGCCTCAAGCGCCGACTCGAAGAGATAACCCGATATGCGGGTATCCTTACCAATCAGTACCTTACTGCCTTTTCCGTTACCCAGGACACGGCCTGCCGCCCATCCCAGTCGCATGACAAATTCTGGCGTTATCTTCCCTTCGCCCACACGGCCACGAATACCGTCCGTTCCAAAATATTTCCGTTTCAAGATGTGTCCCTCAGGTCCCTATGTTTGATTCACAATTCGATTAGTAGAGAGGCGGCACTATACCCGGGAATGATACAAGACCATTGATACCCGCCTCACAAATAAATTCTCCAATCAGCTTGCAGCGATAACCGCGTGCGTCATGCGTATTACATCGGCCGTTGGCTTGATATCATGAGTACGAATTATGGCGGCTCCCCGCTCTACCGCCATCACCGCACAGGCGAGTCCACCGTTTAGCCGTTGATCGACCGGCGCATCATCCAGTACAGCACCAATCATCGACTTCCTGGAAATACCCACAAGCAGCGGCAGTTCAAAGGACTCAAACTGCGCCAACTGCTGTAATAAGACTAGGTTATGGTCTAAGGTCTTGCCAAATCCGAAACCCGGATCGAGCAGTAGCCGCTCCCTGGAGATGCCTGCATTGCTGCAGGCCCGAATACGCTCAGTCAGAAACAACTTTACATCATTGACTACATCACGGTATTGCGGACGCTGCTGCATGGTGCGGGGCGATCCCTGCATATGCATCAGACAGACAGGCACATTCAACGCTGCCGCCGTGGCAAGGGCACCCCGCCCCTGTAGCGCCATGACATCATTGATCAAGCCAGCGCCTGCAGCGACCGCTTCACGCATGACCACGGCTTTACTGGTATCAATAGAGATAGGAACAGGCAGCTCTGCTGCAATAGATTCGATGACCGGGATCACCCTGTCCAGCTCTTGCTGTTCTTCGACTTCAGGGGCACCCGGACGGGTAGACTCGCCACCAATATCCAGTATATCCGCCCCTTCAGCGACCATTGCCAGGGCTCGCTTCAGAGCACGATCACGGGAAATAAAACGACCCCCGTCCGAAAAGGAGTCGGGGGTAACGTTTAATATGCCCATCACCTGCGGGCGATTCAGGTCAACGGTTCGCTCACCGCACACGAGACTTGTCATGATGCAGCTAACAGAATGGGCAATTAATGCTGCCCAGCAGGC
This sequence comes from Sedimenticola sp., assembly GCA_026197195.1. Lineage (GTDB taxonomy): Bacteria > Pseudomonadota > Gammaproteobacteria > Chromatiales > Chromatiaceae > Sedimenticola. Next base: position 1,793 of record JAPHUG010000151.1, on the reverse strand, counting down.
CCACCAATACCATCAGAAGCGTCGCCCTTGGGCTTCTCTTCTGCATCAGCCTTCAGGCCACCATCACCTGAGTTAGGTTCTGAATCTGAATCATCAATCCAATCCTTGGGAGGCTGTGGAGGCTTACCCGCCATGATGTCATCAATCTGATCACTGTCGATGGTTTCGTACTTCATCAAGGCATCGGCCATCATGTGCAACTTATCCATATTCTCTTCGATAATGGCTTTGGCACGATCATAATTTCGATCAATGAACCGGTGCACTTCTTCATCAATGGTATGGGCCGTCTCGTCAGAGACATTTTTGTGTTGTGTCACAGAACGCCCCAGGAAGACCTCTTCCTCTTCCTCACCATACATCAGCGGACCCAGCTTGTCTGAGAGCCCCCATTTAGTGACCATACTGCGCGCTATGGCTGTAGCCCGCTGAATGTCGTTTGAGGCACCGGTAGTGACCATCTCTTTACCGAACACCAGCTCTTCTGCAACACGCCCGCCAAACAGACTGGAGATCTGACTCTCCAGATGCTCTTTGCTTTGGCTATAGCGATCTTCAAGCGGCAGGAACATCGTGACACCCAACGCCCGACCACGCGGAATAATACTGACCTTGTAGACCGGATCATGGGACGGCACCAGTCGCCCAACGATGGCATGGCCCGCCTCATGGAATGCGGTAAGCTTCTTTTCGTCCTCATTCATGACCATGGACTTGCGCTCTGCGCCCATCATGATCTTGTCCTTAGCCCGCTCCATCTCGGACATCTCAACCATGCGCTTGTTGGCTCTGGCTGCAAACAGGGCTGCCTCATTAACCAGATTGGCCAGATCAGCACCGGAGAAGCCCGGTGTACCACGAGCAATCAGAGCTGGCTTCACATCATCAGAAGCCGCCACCTTACGCAGATGGACCTTGAGTATCTGTTCACGACCGCGCACGTCTGGCAGCGGCACTACCACCTGACGGTCAAAACGACCCGGACGTAACAGCGCCGGATCCAGTACATCAGGACGGTTGGTTGCGGCAATAACGATTACACCTTCATTGCCTTCAAATCCATCCATCTCAACCAGCAGCTGGTTCAGGGTCTGCTCACGCTCATCATGCCCACCACCCAGGCCAGCACCACGATGACGCCCTACCGCATCGATCTCGTCGATAAAGATGATACAGGGGGCATGCTTTTTCGCCTGCTCGAACATGTCACGGACACGGGAGGCACCGACACCCACGAACATCTCAACAAAATCGGAACCGGAAATGGTGAAGAAAGGCACCTTCGCCTCACCCGCAATCGCCTTGGCCAGCAGGGTTTTACCGGTACCTGGTGAACCGACCATCAAAACGCCTTTGGGTATCTTGCCACCGAGCTTCTGGAACTTGGAAGGGTCCCGCAGAAACTCAACCATCTCGGAGACCTCTTCTTTCGCCTCCTCAACGCCAGCCACATCGGCAAAGGTCACTTTGACCTGATCTTCACCCAGCATGCGGGCCTTGCTCTTACCAAATGACATGGCACCCCGACCAGCACCGCCACCCTGCATCTGGCGCATAAAGAAGATCCAGAGTCCAATCAAAATGAACAGTGGGAACCAGTTAATCAGGATGGTCATCAAAATTGATGGCTTTTCGGGTGGGGTGGCCACAATCTGTACATTGTTGTTCAGCAAGTCACCGACAAGGCCATCATCACCCGGACTATAGGTGGAGAAGGTCGCACCTGATGTGAGCGTGCCTTTGATCTCACGCCCATCAATGTTCACTTTCTGAACCGCACCACTCTTCACCTG
>JAPHUG010000152.1 GCA_026197195.1 Sedimenticola sp. | reverse complement strand
TTATTTGCGGTTCTCTATATTGGGTTGGGAGCCGCCAGTGATTATTACCTGATTGACTTGAATGATTACTCGCTGCTGTTTGGCGGTTTTTTAGTTATCTTTCTATCGTTGCTTGCCAGTGTGATTCATCGGCCAGTGTCGGAAGTTCGGCGCTATCTCTCTCTCGTACTCGATGTGTCTGCAACCAGTTTCTGTATCTATCTTACCAAGGATGTCGTTAGTCCCTTTTATCTGCTCTATATCTGGATATTTATCTCCTACGGTACGCGCTACGGTAAACAGCACCTCAAGTGGGCATCACTACTGAGTATTCTGGCCTACACGCTGGTGCTCACTGCACTGGGGCAGTGGGAGAAATACACCTTTGAAGTGATCTTCTTTTTATTGCTGCTGTTGCTACTGCCCTTATACCAGTATGTCCTGCTTAGAAAGTTGCATGAGGCACGACAGGAGGCCGAGCAGTCTGATCAGGCCAAGAGTGTCTTTTTATCCAGTATGACCCATGAGCTGCGCACCCCCTTGAGCGGTATTATGGGGATGTCACAACTCTTGCAAAACACCCAACTGACGCCCGAGCAAAAAGAGTATGTGGCCTCTATTGTTGCGTCGGGCAATATTCTGGATTCATTGATCTGTGAAGTGCTTGACCTGTCAAAGATGGACGCGGGGGGGTTGGAGCTCAAACCGCGACTGTTTGATATCAGGGGGCTGTTTCAGGATGTCTGTCTGACACTCTCCCATGAAGCGCTGGATAAGGGACTGGAATTAATCAGTGATGTGGATGAAAAAGTTCCAGCACTGGTCTTTTATGATGAATTACGGCTTCGGCAGATTCTCTCTAATCTGCTTTCAAATGCCGTGAAATTCACCTCTAGCGGCGAGATTGAAGTATCTGCAAAGGTGATTACATCCGGGGCTGATGACTCAGCGAATGAACTCTATATCGCGGTACGGGATACAGGGATTGGTATTGACGTGTCCCAGCAGGAGAAGCTTTTTGAGCGCTTTTGGCAAGCGGACACTTCTCCCACGAGCAGCCATGGCGGTATTGGATTGGGTACTACCATATCACGCCGATTGACCCAGTTGATGGGGGGGGAGATTGGTGTGAGCAGTGTGCCGGGTGAAGGCAGTACGTTCTGGATCAGGTTGCCCTGTACGGGGCAATTGCTTCGCCAGGAGCAGCAAAAGCCAGGACAGTATGAGGGGTATACTGCACTGATCTATGAAACCAATAGCCGATCACTCCAGTTGATAAAGAAGTGCTGTAGTGGGTTGGGTATTCACTGCAACGCAGTGTCCAAGCTCAGTGAGCTTTCAGATGTGGTTAATCAGGTTGAATTGCAAGGTGGGGTTGATTTTGCCATTGTGGCTGATTCTCCTGCCGGCCAGGATATTGTCAGAATTGGCCGACTTATTCGGCAGCATCTGCGTGACGACCTGCCGGTAATCTATCTGGGTTATCAGGAACGTAAGCGGGAGGATGAGCATCCCGCTAGTCACGTGGTAAAAAAACCACTCTGTTCGATGGATCTCGTCAGGCAGATGGGTTCTGTGCTGAAAAGGACGAAAACGGGAGACGTTGACCGGCACCATAGTGAGCCGACCCGAATAGCGCTGAAATTGCGTGTGTTAATGGCAGAGGATAACGTGATCAATGCCAAGGTATTGAGTACGCTGCTCACGGGCATCGGCTGTAGTGTCACTTGGGCCAGAGATGGTGAAGAGGCGCTGGAGATGGCTGCAAAGAGTCAGCACGATATCGCGTTTATTGATTTGCGAATGCCAAAGCTTGACGGGATTGAGTTTACCCATAAGTTTAGGGCAGGAGAAACTGATGCCAGCCACTTACCGATCATTGCGTTGACAGCGAACACCACGTCGAGTCTGCGCCTTAAATGTGCAGAGGCGGGTATGGATGATTTCCTGGCCAAGCCGGTTGACGAGCAGTTATTACGGCAGGCCATTAGTCGGTATACGTCAAGTGATGTCACCTAGGGCCTTGATCCATCCCTGACAATCAGGTGGTACCAGCCTCCAGATCACCTTCAGCAGATGTGATCGCAGCCGGTTTCTTTTTCGGTAGTCTGCTATCAATTATATTCTTCAATGCAATCATCAGCCCCAGGCCAAGAAACGCCCCGGGGGGAAGAATGGCCAGCAGCATGCCTTTGAAGTTGTCACCCAGACTGATGGTCCAGTTACTGGCGATCGGGCCAAACATCAAGTCGGCTTGAGAAAACAGGGTGCCCATACCGAGCAATTCACGCAGTGAACCCAGGGCCACCAGGGCACAGGTGAATCCGAGTCCCATGGCCAGGCCATCGACAACGGCAGGTAAGAGATGGCTTTTGGATGCAAAGGCCTCGGCCCGTCCAATAATGGCGCAATTGGTTACAATGAGTGGGATAAAGATACCCAGAACCTTGTAGAGATCAAAGAACCAGGCGTTCATGCTCAGTTCTACGGCCGTTACGAATGAGGCGATCACAATAACAAAAACCGGGAGTCTTACCTCCGGGCGCACCAGGTTTCGGATAAGAGAAACGGTAGCATTGGAGAGCACCAGGACAGCGGTAGTGGCGATTCCCAGCCCGAGACCGTTAATTGCGGTGTTGGTGACCGCCAGCAGGGGGCA
>JAPHUG010000103.1 GCA_026197195.1 Sedimenticola sp. | reverse complement strand
GGTTGGCACTGTTCGTCTGGCTGTCGTCCATACGCGCTCCTTTTGGGTGAGTTTAGAGGGAGTAGTACGCAAATACCATACCCATTTACTGTGGTTATTATCAGCCCGGTCTATTTAGACAAATTGTCGCGACATTTGAGGATCTATCGCCCGCTATGCTGGTTCTATTTGACCCAGCTGCTGCTGCTGGCTGTGACATTTTGCCGCAATTTTCAGCTTGTCATTCATTCGCTTCCTGATGTCAGGCCGTTGTTAGCTGCGACTGCAGGGCAAGATGCCAGCACTGGTATGGTCTTTGCGTTGCAGGTGGGACATAGCGCGTACTACAAAGGTGATCTGTCATGTTTCAAGAGCCTCATGGAGATCTTGATGAAGCTGTGCCTTCTCAATTTCTGATCTCGGTGGTAATGGAGTGCACACCCTCGGAGAATCCCTGGTTAGACGTCACATGGGAAGCTGTAGGTGTGACTGCAAAAGTCCTGGATGGGGATAGCTCGAACCGTCAAGTGACCCTGGTCCATGAGCGGGACGGAATTAAACAGTATCTGAATAGCGGTTTTCATTTGCAGTTGTTCGTCGATGAGTGTGAAAGCTATTACCACAATCTCTGTTCACCTTCCCCAAGCTGTTTTGTGATTGCGACGGAAGATAGTGAGGGTATCCCGATCCCAAAGATTGTCTCCCTCAGTTTTGATGAGGCACATGCCTATCTGGAGGTGGAGGAGCAGGTTTATGCCGTTGCCATGCCGCCAGAGCTCTATCGTTGGTGCGAACTGTTTGTGCTCAACCACTATGTGCCGGAACTGAAAAAGAAGCGCCGATTAACCAACTGGAAACAGGGTGAATCGCAGGGGGCGCACAATGAGTGATCAAGATTCCAAACTTGCTGGTTCGGATAGGCAGGGTGGTTTTGTCTCCCGCTGGTCACGACTGAAGCAGGCATCGTTGCAGCAGCAGAATGAAGCGGCAGCTGTTGTCGTTGACGAGGGGGTCTCCGAACCTGAAGTCCCCCTGCTTTGTGATGAGGATATGCCGCCTATTGAATCGCTCACAGAAGAGTCCGATTACAGTGGTTTTTTATCGGAGAAGGTGAGCGATGCCTTGCGCCAGCAGGCCCTTCGAAAATTGTTTCACAGCGCGTCATTCAATGTCTGTGATGGCCTGGATGATTATGCTGAGGATTTCACCAACTTTGCCAAGTTAGGCTCGATTATCACATCCGATATGCGGCATCAGATGGCGGTTGCCAAAGAGAAACTGGAGGCTGCAATGAAGCAGGAATCCAGTGATGAAGAGACACCGGAAGCGCAGGTGGTATCGGTAAGGGAAACTGAACATCAGGTGGATGAACAGCCGCCAGGTGACGTTACGCCACGCCTGGCTGAGCAGACAGCTAAGACATCCGATTTAAATGATCCTCAGTTAGCAAATCAAACAGAATCAGAAGGCAGGGTAGATCCATGAGTGACCTGGTAACGGACTCAATAAAGGTGAGAAACAGCAAAGCGCGCGATGCGGCTTTAACGGCGGCGAATGCTGTCACCCTTGAATCGACAGATCTGGTGGCATTTGAATCGAATGGCCGGGTGGTTGTCATTGGTAATGTTGAAGCGCTGGAGTTTGCGCCACGTTTGACGGACCCTTTAAAATCCCAGGTCTTACTCACAGAAGGGGAAGAGCTGCCCGGTGTGCCGGTTATTTCACTGGGGGGGCGTACGCTGAAGATCAGCGGGCACCTGGGGGCCTTTACGCTTCAGTTGGGTGAGCCGGGCAAACCCAACGCCGAGACGCTGTCAGCGGATCTGATTCTGGATCTATCTCCACAACCCCATTTGTCCATGCCGATGAAACCACCCGGCTACCTTGTGGCAGGAACCGATGAAGTGAGTCTGGCCGAGGCGGCTGAACAGTTGTCTGAGCTGGTAGGGGTGTTTGATAAGCCACGCTATTTTAATTATGACGCCTCACTCTGTGCCCATAAGCGGTCTGACTATACGGCTTGCACCCGTTGTATTGATGCCTGTCCGGCAGAAGCGATCAGTTCACTGCTGGAAAAAGTGACGGTTGACTCCAATCGGTGCCAGGGGGGTGGTGTCTGTGCCACGGTCTGTCCGAGTGGGGCTATTCGCTACAGCTACCCGAAGGCAAAGGATACTCTGGAACAGGTCCGCCTGATGCTCAAGGGCTATGCAGAGGCCGGTGGCGTGGATCCGGTGGTGGTTTTTACCACGCATGATGCTCAGCCGACACTTGAAGCCAATCATCTGCCGGTGGAAGTGGAGGAGTTAGCCAGCGTCGGCCTGGAAGTGTGGCTGTCAACACTCGCCTATGGGGCCAGTGCTGTCTGGTTGCTCGCTGAAGAGGGTGTGCCGACGCAGGTTCTGGATGCGCTGCAGCAGCAGCTTCTTACCACTCAGGAGCTGTTGGCCGCTATGGGTTACCCGGCCTCAGCAATACGGCTGGTCAATCAGCAGGCGGTATTGGCTGAGTCTGCGGCTCCGATGCCTCCCATCAAACACGCCACGTTCTCCGGTTTGGGTGGCAAAAGGGCGATTGCCTATATGGCGATTGATCATCTGTTTGATCAGGCTGCCCGCTCCAGACCCATGGCCAGTCTGACGGTGGGTGCACCGTTTGGAACAGCGCAGGTGGATGCCAGTGCTTGCACGCTCTGTCTCTCCTGCGTTGGGGCCTGCCCTGGCAAGGCCCTGTTAGCGGGACAGGATGTACCGCAACTCCGTTTTGTTGAGGCCAATTGTCTGCAGTGCGGTATGTGTACGCGAACCTGTCCTGAAGATGCTATCTGGATCACGCCCCGGTTGCTATTTGATCGTGAAAAGCGATCACAGATTCGGCTGCTGCATGAAGAACCCCCCTTCTGCTGTACCGAATGCGGTAAGCCGTTTGCAACCCGTTCGGTGATTGAGGCGATGCTTAAAAAACTTGAAGGTCATTGGATGTTTAAGGACGGTCGATCAAAGAACCGGCTGACGATGTGTCAGGACTGCAGAGTGGTGGATATTGCGCAGGATCCTGAAGCGATGTCTCAGGGCATGATGGGCGAAACGCTCCAATGATGCAGGGGCTTTGGTTGAATTACTCCTTTTTGGTTATTTTTTTCCGTGCCGGTTTGGCCCGTTGATTGCTCATTATAAATCCTGAGGAAGTTGAGATGGTTAATCAGAGTGAAGCGATGCAGACAGATCTGTTAGCAGGTAATGAGGCACCCAAAGAGCTGCATGGCGATAGTCAATTGCTGCTCAATGAAGAGCAGCACTATCGCTCAGGTGCTTATGGTGTGTTGGCTGCGTTGCTTGGGAAGCCACCGGGTCAGGAGGTGCTTGAGCGCATTGCGGGATTTGCCTCTATTGATCACTCCGGTGGTGAGATGGCGCTCTCGATGTCGATGCTTGGGCTGGCAGCAACCACCTGTAGTCCTGCTTCAGTTGATGACGAGTTTCATGATCTGTTCATCGGTCTGGGCAGGGGCGAGTTGGTGCCCTATGGCTCTTGGTATCTGACGGGGTTTCTGATGGAGCGACCTCTTGGCCGGTTACGGGATGACCTTTCGGCCATGGGGTTTCAGCGAGACCCGGAGATACATGAACCGGAAGATCATGTTGCAGCACTGTGTGAGGTGATGCAGATCCTGATTTCAGACAATCAACCACACGATCAACAAGCTCACTTCTTCAATACACATATGTCGGGTTGGGTCAGGCGCTTCTTTATTGATCTCAGCGAAGCAAAATCAGCCGTTTTCTACCGTGCGGTGGGCCGTTTTGGCATCGAGTTTGTTGAGCTGGAGGCACGTTACCTGGCGATGCAGGTTTAATCACTTTTTCCCTCTCGTGGAGGAGATGTAATGAAAGAAGATAAAAAACAGATGCCGGTTAACGGTCGGCGAAAATTTCTTCGCGGTTCTCTGATGACAGGTATGGGGGTGGCGGCTGCCGCCACGATTCCTGGAACGGTGTTGGCGTCGGAAAGTGACCCAAGCGTAACAAAGGAAGAGCAGAAAGGTTATCACCTGACAAAGCACATCCTTGATTACTACAAAACGATGGCAAGCTGAGTCGCTCCGGTAGCGTAACAGGGGATAGAGATGAAACTGAAGAAACGATTAGATCAGAAGCCTGGAATAGCGTCGCAAGCTGCCAAGCAGACGACTGAAACAAAAGGTAACGCCATCAGTCGGCGTGACTTCCTGAGAAACTCCAGTCTGATGACCGGAGGTGCGGTACTGGCTAGTGGGTTTACGCCCGGCATTATGAAAAAGGTTGAAGCGAAGTCAGCGCCGGCGGGCGTTACTGAGCAGGTAAAAACCATCTGCACACACTGTTCGGTTGGTTGCGGCATTGTGGCTGAGGTTCAAAACGGTGTCTGGACGGGGCAGGAGCCAGCGTTTGATCACCCATTTAACCGGGGGGCGCACTGTGCCAAGGGTGCTTCTGTTCGTGAGCATGGCCACGGTGAGCGGCGTTTGAAATACCCGACCAAGCTGGTTAATGGTAAATGGAAAAAGGTCAGCTGGGATGAAGCGATCAATGAGATCGGTGACAAGATGCTGAAGATTCGGGAAGAGTCGGGTCCTGATTCTGTCTACTGGCTCGGCTCAGCCAAGCATAACAATGAACAGGCCTATACCTTCCGCAAATTGGCTGCCATGTGGGGCACCAACAACGTCGATCATCAGGCCCGTATCTGTCACTCCACTACCGTCGCCGGTGTAGCCAACACCTGGGGCTACGGTGCGATGACCAACTC
>JAPHUG010000017.1 GCA_026197195.1 Sedimenticola sp. | reverse complement strand
TTCTCGTGGTGACCAGCTGGCTGCTCGATCACTATCAACATGCAGCACCACATGGGTATGGTTATGCATCACCGCATAGGCTGCGATGTCAATGGCAAACGAGCGGGGCAGGGAGAGTAATCGCTCTTCGATCCAGCTTCTTCTGTGCTCATAGGAGCGTCCGGTTAGCTGATCGACCCCGCAAAGAAAGGCACGACGTACACAGCGTGAGACGCAGTGGTAGTAAGGGGTGGCATCAAGAGAGATGAGGGCTTTTCGGGGTTTTGGCATTCTCGTTCCTTGAGATAGTGGTTTTACGTATGTTCTCTATTATGGCATAGAAATAAGCGTCGTCAATAAGTGGATGTCCACCACAGTCAATAAGTGGGTGTCCACAATTGAACCATAGAGGTGGGTGTACACAACAGGACAGGGACAAAAGATGGGTGTCCATAATTGAGAAAGATAAAGCCGGCTGGTTAACTCAGTGATCAACGTCTATCTTATGAGTTATGCAAGCCTTGCTTGGTTTATTACTGCTGGCCTTTGTTCTGTCCGTTGAGTTTGGTGCGCCAGAATGGTTTTCTGGATTGATATGGATTTCCTTTCTGGCAATCATTGGACTTGGTGTTCTGGTTTATATCCTCAATCGCTTTTCTCTGTTTCGGCGTGTACGGTTTATTGATGATGAATTGAATAAACGATACCGATGGGGGCTGAGTCGTCTCTGGAAACGGTCGCGCCAGTACACATTGAGTTCCAGGCCTGGATCTTTTAAAGCACGGCTCAGGGAGTGGGGTTTACAACTGGTCGTTATCGCCCTGTTCCCTTTGGTTTTTATCGTAGTGATTGCCAGTCTGGATGTCGAAAATGATTGGATAAGTCTGGTCATGCTACTGGGTGCCCCGGCGGTCGGGCTTGCACTGCTGTTTCGATTGCTTACTGCCAGTCAAAGGGCGCGTCGACACAGACAGCAGTTGACTGCGCCAGAGGCCGGTAAAGTCTTAGCTGAAGATCCACGCCCGCCTGTCTTACTGTTGCGGGCATTTCGTATGGATGAGGCCGACTCTGATGCGGCTATACCCGGTGATATCCCTCTTACCTTTGAAGAGTTTATCGTCAGGCCGCTGAAGCTGTATGGTCCTGTAGTGGCTATTGGGCGACCTGACGAAACGCTCCCTCCGCTTGGTGCACATCGGGAGTATGTATCAAATGATTGGCAGGGGCGGGTAAAAGAGTTGTTGAACCTTGCTCAAATTATCGTGGTAATCCTTGATGATACGCCCGGGTTGAAATGGGAGTTGGAGCAACTCTTTGAAAAGGGATTAAGAAAGAAGGTATTGATGATCGTGCCGGCTGAGAATCAGGATGGTCTACGTACCTTGGGGTGGGCGGCTATTGATCATTCCCTGGAATGGCGTAAAAGCCCATCCATGAAGAGCGTAAATATACTGGCGCTGGTCTTTGATTCGGATGGTGAACCTCAATACATTACCGGCCCCAGCAGGAATGCCGAGTACTTTCTTGATGCCGTAAGACTGGGCTCAAGGTATATCAATTACCAGGCAACATCTGCTTGATCTGTCCCGTTCTGATTCCTCTGCTACAGTTATTCTGTACTAGACTATATAAGCCTCAGTTTCTGAGAGGTGATTTAACCCATTAACTCCAGGCTTGTCTTTGACCTACACTGTTACTGTTTAGCTGACCGCAGATGGGGTGCTGGTTGGCGAGAAAAGGAATTTCACTATGTCGTTGCCAAAAAAAGATAAGGTCGTTGCTTTAAAGAGATTGGAAAAAGAATTTAAAGCCAATCAAAAAGCCTGTCAATCGGCTTGGCCAGATGGGTCTCCTTTTTATTCGATCTGTATGCAAAAAGCGGCTGCTGTATTTGAATCAGAGCTTGAACAGGTGTTGAGCAGTAAACAGTAACGACTTTTTTTCTTGTTTAGTAACATCCAGTCGATGCAGCCTTGTGGCCTGGATAGATGCACAGGGAATAACACGATGAATAGAACGCTTGTATCCAATGGAAACCCGATGGAAAAGGTGGCGGGTTTTAGTCGTGCAGTTAGGGTGGGGCCCTATGTGTCTGTTGGTGGAACCGCTCCGATTGGTCAGGATGGAAAAACGGTGGGTGT
>JAPHUG010000302.1 GCA_026197195.1 Sedimenticola sp. | reverse complement strand
AGTAAGCTGATAAAATCTTTTTATAGCATATCCAGCCTAGAAATGGCTAATGATTTTAGAAAATAATGAAATATTAATATCAAACAGCTATACCGGACTGTTTACCCAGGCCTGAAAGGCACCCACACCCCCTTGAATCAAGTCACGGCGCTTCAACGATTGTCCGCAGTGCGGTTTCAATAGCACCCGGCGCCTGGATAATGCGGGTAAAACTGTAATCCCCGGTGCGTTTCAAGTCAGGAAAATCCAGTGGCAACTTAAAACGTGGATGCAGGGTGAACACCCGACCCTTTTTAACCACCACGGTATAGGGTAGCCGTGGCGTATGCTTTAAAAGACCGGTATCAACGGCATCTGATAGGGTGCGATCTCCCCCCTTCCCCTGTTTAATTGAAACGCCAAAAAGCGTGGTAGCGGTGCCGGGAATAGTGATCTCAAAGACTTTTCCCAGTACGGCCGACGGTTTATCCAATACCTGCCTTATACGTTGCAATGCAAGGTTATGAGTCCTGAATCGCTTGATCTCCAGGTAATCATGGAAGGACTCCATACCGTAAGAGTATTTATAGCGTAACAGCTGTGACTCGCTAAGCCCAACTGAGCCGAACAGAGCCTGAACACCCAGCACACTGCGCAGTTGCTCAGACACGACGCTGAGATCGCCTTTTACATGATAGGCATGTTGGATAAATTGAGGATTGGTATAGGCCACCTGAAGCTTTCCCTGAACGTGGGTAAAGCTGATGCGCAAAGGAACGGCAAACAACGCCCCTATATCCTTTTTTGCCAGTTGTTTTAGATAGGCACTTGTGACCACAACCACATGGCGCGCTTCATCAGGTGCATATTCTCCCACCAACTCGAATCCCGCTTTTTCTAAAGCCTGTTTTACCTCGATAAGCGTCTTAACCCGGTCAGCTTGCACGTTCGAGGAGAGAACATAGGGGCGCAGCCCTAGAACATCACCCCATACATCGCCTACAAGAACAGCGAAACACAACGCTGAAATAACGATCTTCTTACAATAATTCTGGATATCCATTTCCTATACCGTGGCCCGTGGAGAATGACACTATGATGCACTGCACCGATACTTAAAACGATGGCACTGGCGCATTCACCACCTACCCATAGCCTGTTTTGTGCGGGAGTTCAAACTGATCTATGTCATTTTGACTAAAACTGATTTTACAAGGCTGTTTGAAACGGTTGTGTTAAGAAAAACAAGATGCTAGATTCGGCCGAATAATTATATTAATGGTCGAATAACGCCCCTTACTACGACCAGCAGGTCATACGCTGACCTTACACTAACTACTGGCCGCCATTGGCTGGCATCAACATTTTACGGGGAATCCCTAGATGAAAAAACTTGCGCTCATCTCTGCAATATCACTGGCTGCATCTGGTCAGGTAATGGCAGCCGCTTACAAGCTACCTGAATCATCCATTAATGCTACCGCACTATCAGCTGCCTACGTAGCAAACGCACACGGCGCTGACGCCTCTTATTACAACCCTGCGGCCATGGTTTTTGATACAGACAGTCGAGCAGCACTTGAAGCCGACTTAACCTTGATTCATCTTACCAGCATCTCCAATTTCCAAGGTGGGGTGAAAATTGATGATACCAAGGAAGAAAACATCCCCGTACCTACATTCCATTACATCAGCCCCGACATGGGGAATTGGCGTTATGGATTATCCGTCGTAACACCTGGCGGCCTGACAAAACGGTGGAACGGAGCGGCAAAAGCTGCAGCTGAAGAATTCACCCTGAAGACAGTTGAGATTAATCCGACCATTGCTTACAAGGTTAATGACAAGTTTTCTATCGGTGGTGGTGCCAGAGTTATCTACAGTAAGGGTGTTGTAAAGAGCACCAAAACCACATCCCCTACAAGTTCTAGGGATCTCGAAGGCGATTCTTTCGACTTCGGGTATAATTTAGCTTTAAATTACCGACCAACAGATGAACTTTCCCTGGCACTAACTTATCGATCAAAGATCGATCTTACTGAAAAGGGCGAAGCTCAACTCTCTGCACAAGCACCAATTCCAGGGCCAGGACTTAGCACTTACACTTATTCCGGTCCTGCCAGTGTGTTAATCCCAATACCAGCTGCGCTTAGTTTAGCCGCTGCCTATGATATCTCAGATAAATCTACAGTTGAATTTGTCTACGAACGCACTTATTGGTCCGCATACGATGTATTAGATTTTGATTATTCCTCATCATTAAATGCTGTACTTGCCGCATCAGCTTTTGCCACTCCCGGCATCAAAGACTGGGACGACAGCAACACCTACCGTATAGGACTGACCCATAACCTGAACAGTAAATGGACCCTGATGGCTGGCTTCGCATACGATGAAACCCCAGCTCCTAAAAAGTATATTGGTTATGAGCTACCCGACTCGGATGCCAAAATCTACTCATTTGGCGCAAAATACAAGTCTTCTGAAAACCTGACCATCGGTGCAGCGTTTCTCTACGATCAGAAGGATAAGTTAACGATCTCAGCAGCTGATGGTAATGCTACATTCCCAGCAGGTGCGGTATTTGAAGATGCTGCGGCCTATTTGCTTACTGTTGGACTTGAATACAAGTTCTAGCCGTTAAAAATGCAGGAACAAAAAAAGCCGCGCTTCTGATAGAAGCGCGGCTTTTTTGATTGTGATACGTGCCTACTTAGATGTAGAGACAGATATCACTTTCACCCGCAAACTCGAAGAAACGGGCTGCACCCGCATATTCGATGCCATCAATGAATTCTGCGGTATCCATATCAAACAGATCCACCGTCATCTGGCAGGCAATCAGCTTAACCTCTGCCTCCTGGCAAAGCTCACGCAGCTCTTCAAGACCGGCCACACCCTTGTCGGCCATCTTCTTCTTCATCATCATGGTCATCATGGACTGCATACCTGGCAGTGCCGTGCCCAAAACGGGGAACCATTTGTCCATGCCAAGCGGCATAGGCATTCCAGGATTACCCAGCGGCGTAACCTGCAGATCCAGTTTCTTACGAAGCAACTGCAATCCGTAAAAGGTGAAGAAAATCTCGACTTCATAGCCCAGTGCTGCAGCAGTCGATGAAAGGATAAAGGGGGGATAAGCCCAATCCAATGATCCTTTAGTGGCGATAATGGCTAATTTCTTTGTTTCCATCTGAATATCCTCCAGTGGATAAGAATGGATTTCTGATTAGGTCTAGATTAAGACTTCTTGATCAGAAAATGGAATTTACCGCCCTCTTCGCGAGATTCCATCAGCTCATTACCGGTCTGCTTTGAAAAGGCTTCAAAGTCTTTCACTGAGCCAGGATCGGTGGCAATGATGTGCAGAACCTTACCAGATTCCATTGCAGTCAAGCTCTTCTTGGCGCGCAAAATGGGCAGTGGGCAGTTCAGACCGCTTGCATCCAACTCGTCATCAAAATCAGCCATGGTTAACCTCCAAATCTTTCGTTTCGTTGTAAGAAAATCAGTCGTATCT
>JAPHUG010000041.1 GCA_026197195.1 Sedimenticola sp. | reverse complement strand
GATCATACCGAAGATACGTTCAACCGTTGGTGTGGTATCTGGCTTGATCCGCACTTTAAAATCTGGAATATCGAATCGAGTTTGCCGGGCATCAGGGTGCCCATTTTAGCCCTGATGGGTGAAGCGGATCAGTATGGTACCCTGGCGCAGATAGACACCATAAAAAGAGCACTACCTGAGCTGACAGACCGGGTGGTACTTGCGGAGTGCGGACATTCACCACACCTTGAACAGCCCGGGCAGGCGTTGGCGCAGATCCACCAATGGTTGCGGCAGGCTGATGCTCATCAGCCTGTCTGTTGATCTGCTCAAGTGCGGAACTCTCCTTCCATCCGTTGCAGGTCGGACGCTAGCTGGGCCTGTTGGGTACTGGCAACGGCCGTCTGTTCAGCCCCCTGTGCTGACTGAATAGACAGGTCATTAATAGAGACGATATTACGATTAATCTCATCGGCGACAGCCCCTTGTTGTTCAGTCACGTATCGACCATCTCCGTTATTGCTTTTGCCGGATGCAGAGGCAGCGAAGATCGCTGTCTATCTCAAGCGTATGGAAAAAATCCAGGTGGCCGCGCCAAACCATAAAGCCCCGGCAGGATTGCCGGGGCTATGTCTAAGCGAAAGGTATCAGGCCGCTTCTACCTTGTTATCCAGTACGCTATTAGCGCGTTTCTGGATTTCAATACGCCGTGGCTTCATGGCCTCTGGTATCTCTCTGACCAACTCCAGGTAAAGCATGCCATCCTGAATGTTGGCATTGGCCACCTTGATGTGGTCGGCCAGCTGGAAGCTGCGTTCAAAGTTGCGATTGGCAATGCCGCGATGCAGATACTGGCGACCTTCGTCGTCCTCTTTTTTCTGACCGGTTACTCGCAGCTTGTTCTGCTCAACCTCAATCTCCAGATCATCGGCGGTAAACCCGGCAACAGCCATGGTGATGGTGTACTGGTTTTCATCAACCAGTTCGATGTTGTAGGGAGGGTAGCCACCGCTGCTGTTGGTGTTGTGTATGGACTCCAGTGTATTGGCCAGTCTGTCAAAACCAATGGCACTGCGGAATAGGGGTGATAGATCATACGTTCTCATGGTATATCCTCATCTTCGTAAGCGATATCAATTAACAGCATGTTCAGTTGAACCATGCCTTTTCATGGATCCCATTGGGCATCCACTTGACCATGAGTTAGGGATTGGAAAACAGAAATTCAAGGGATTGATACGCCATTTTTTTATTTATTTTTTGGTGTCTTGAAAAGACGTGCCAGCCCCCTCATATAAACTATTTGGCGCAATGAAATGATTCAGCTTGTCGGTGTTGGTTTACGACACTTGCAGCCTGGGTACTCAAACGTTTATACCCATAGCGGTTGATCAATACCCGGTCATCTCCAGATAGCCTCTGCCGATGGTACGGCCTTGCTCCAATACATCCACGGCACCCTCCCAGTACCGGACACTGAGATCCATCTCCTGCTTATCCAGAACAGCGCGCACGATAAGGGTTCTGTTTTCAGGTACAAGCTGCATCTTCCATTCAGTGGGGTAGCGTATGCCTGCCGGGCTCTCCCACCAGCTCACGGGTGTGAGCTCAACATCGTCCAGTGATAGCCGTGCTGTTTTTGCCTTACTGTCGATCCAGGTTCCACCGCTGAAGGTATCGGCTTTGCCCTGTTGGTCTCTCAAGTGATAAAACATCAGACTCTCGCCGCTGTTGAACTGCAGCGAGAACCAGTCCCAGCCGGTCTGTTCGGAAGAGAGCGCACTGGTTCCCCACTCTCGATCAAACCAGGATTCACCAGTTACCTGATAGGTTGTACCCGCCAGTGTGATCGTTCCCTGACTTTTGAGTCGTGGGTATGAGTAATAGTAGGAGGCGTTACCGGACGCGGCGCTCTTTTGGCTGAGTCCCTTGTCGCCTTGTAAAACCAGGCCGACCGTCGGCGTCAGCTCAAGATCAATGCCCATCTTTTGGGTGTTGATCTGAACATGCCAGGGAAACCCTTTTGTACTTTCGGTGAGTTGCCAGTTCTCTACCCAGACTTTTAGTGGATTAAGTGTTGTACCGGCCAGGCCGGGACCTTCCCGTACCCGTTTTTCTTCCGCCATATGTCGTTTCTCTTGCGGATCCGTGATTGCGACATGGGCCATCCAGACCTGATTGTTTGCCCAGCTAGAGGGATGTTCGGTGGCCGGTGGTGGTTTAAGGGCAAAGCGAAAAAAGGTGACCTGATAACCAAACCGGCGACCGGCCTGGTCATTCAAATTGCCCGTAAAATACCACCACTCATTACGATAGTCCGGGTGTGCGGCATGATCCTCAGGAAAGCGGAATGGGCGGATATGATCGGCGCGGGAAAAGCCTTCGATCTCGCTGTTGGAGAGTAACTGGGTGGCCGAAAACGTTTGCTGGACGGGGTCAACGGACTCCTGACAGCCGGTCAGCAGCAGTAGCAGGAGCAGTAGCGGGATGGAGGGCATCGGCTACTCCTCTCGCAAGGCCAGTGCAGGTCGTGTGCGCCCCATCCTAAGACTCGGGTAGAGCCCTGCCAACAGTGACGCTATCAAAGCAAAGAGCACCGCTTCCAGTAATACGGCAGGAGATAGCTGGCTGGGCATGCTCCAGCCAAATGCACTCAGGTTGATCACATGAATCAGGATTTCAGCCATCAACCAACCGAGCGGTATGGCCAGGAGTGCGGCCATGACGCCCATAAGCAGCGTCTGCAGGGTGATCTGACCAAACAGCTGTCCAGGTGTCAGGCCAGTGGCGCGCAATATGGCGTGCTCTTTGGCGCGCTCCAGTTGCAAGGCCAGCATGGCGCTCAGGATACCCACAAACGCAACAGCAATGACCAGCAGACGCAGGACGCGGGTAATGGTAAAGGTGCGGTCAAAGATCTCCAGGGAGTGACTCAGGATCTCCTGATTGGCACGGACGGTCAGAGGCTGTTCCGACTGAGCCGTGATACTTTTTATTTCCGAGAGTAGCTGATCCAGCGCAGCGTCCGGCTTCAGGTAAACACCCAGGGTAGTCACCTGCGAATCCTGCCAGCGCTCTGCGTAAAAGGTGCGGGGTAGGACAACCAGGCCGCGATCAGAGCCATAATCAAAAAAGATCCCACCCACCTTAAAGGTCTGATCCCCTTTGGGTGTGAGCAGCGTGAGTGGGTCACCGACCTGAAGTTGGTTGTGATAGGCATAAGGCTCAGAGACCAGCACCAGATTGCCGGTAGCGAACTGCTGCCAGAGGGCAGGAAGCGTTTCACCCTTAAAGTTAAAGCCCTGGTAACTGGTACTGGAAAGGCCGATGGCCAGCAGGTTGATCGGGCCGCTGTCAGACTCAACGGTCACATGCCGTCCGGTACTGATCTCCCGAACCCCCTGAAGTTTTAAAAGGGTCTCTGGCAGGTGTTCAGGCAACGGGGCCGAGGCCTGTTTGGAACGGCTATCAGTTGCCGAGATATAGATGTCACCCTGCAGTGTCTGATTGAGCCACTGTCCCACTGTAGCTCGAAAACTGTCGACCATGATGCCCATGCCGATGGTGGCTGCAATGGCCAGCGTCAGTGCGGCAATGGCCGGTCCGGTTCGGCTCAGCGTGGCCTCAATGCCGCGGGTGGCGAGTCGTCCTATCGTTCCAAACAGCCGTTTGATGGGATGATTAAGCAGGCGTGAGAGGAGTGGCACGAAGGCCGGTACCAGCAGGCAGTAACCGACAATAAAACAGAACAGGGCCGTAAACCCGAGCAGCAGGTTACGGTCTGAATGCGTGGCCAGCCAGAGACCGGCGGCCAGCATGATCAAGCCTGTTACAAACAACCAGGGAATGGCGCGATGACTCTGGCGCTCAATCACCGAACGGCGATTCACACTCTGAGGCCGTGAGCGGGTGGCCTCCCAGGCCGGGGGGGCCGAGGCGAGCAGGGTGGTGATGAGTCCAAGCAGCATTCCGGTGATCAGAATGCCGGGTGCCAGATCCAGGCGGGTCACGGTCAGCGTGTAATAGAGATCATTAATGGTGCGGGTGACCAGCCACAATAACTCCCGGGCCAGCAAGATCCCGGCACCCATGCCCAGAAGTGTGCCAATGAGGCCAATCAGCATCTGCTCAAACAGAATCAGGCGGAATACTTCACCCCGGGTCGCGCCGATCAGTCGCATAATGCCAAACTGACGCCGCCGCTGGAGTACGGAGAAGGTGGCGGTGTTGTAGATCAGAAAGCCCCCCACCAGCAATGCCAGCAGGCTCATGGCGGTCAGATTGGTTTGGAAGGCCTTGCTCATGTCGGCCATTGTGGCTGTGCGCTGGCGTGTCTCTATCAGTCGCATGCCTTTTGGTAGCCACTGTTGCAACTGGTGTACTTCCTGCTCCGTCAGTATCAGGTCAATACGTGTCAGTTGACCAAAGGTTTGCAAAAGGGTCTGGGCCACTGCGATGTCTGCCACCAGCACCCCGTCGAGCGCGGCCCCTTGCTCAGCACCATACTGGGCGATGATTGTTGTATCGGTTTGCTTTCCGGCGATCTCTAGAGTTAACGGTTTATCAATAGCGAGGTCCAACCGCCTGGCCGTATAGGCAGAGATCAGTACGCCATCCGGCTGGGTTAAAAGCCGGTTCAAAAGATCCGGCGCGGGTGACAATGTCAGGTTGCGAAAGGGTTGCTCCGAGAGTGGATCCAGGCCCAGCAGGGTGAATTGCTCTTTTCGTACCCGGACAAGCCCTTCAACAACCGGTGCGCTTTTTATCGTGGGCAGTGTGAGTCGTAGAGAGGTGTAGAGCGACTCAGGGATGCCGTCAGGCCCAGCTACAATCTGGTGGGTTACCTGTCCCGAGATCTGCTCCATGGTGATCTCAAAGGCCCGGCTGGCGCTCTGGTTGGCCAGTCCGACCGCCATCACAATCGCCACACCCAGCATGATTCCTAGAATAGCCAGCAGGGTCTGCCAGCTATGGCGACGCTGGTGCCGGAATCCCGCCCGCAATAGCCGCGAGCCTACCAATGGGGTTCTCCCTCTCTGTTCAGCACCCCGTCATTCAGGGTGAAGATACGATCTGCTTTTTCAGCGACCTCAAAGCTGTGTGTCACGATAATCAGCGTACGTTTAAGCTGTCGGGAGAGTCCCAGCAAGATGCGCAGGGTATGCTCACCGGTCTCCGCATCCAGGTTGCCCGTGGGTTCATCGGCCAATATGATCGATGGATTGTGAATGAGGGCGCGGGCAATGGCTATCCGTTGTTGTTCACCGCCGGAGAGTTGATCCGGGTAAGCGTTCCAGCGATCACCCAGTCCGACGTCTGACAGCAAAAGCCCCACCAGTTTGCGGATATCACGTTCGTTATAGCCATTAAGCTCCAGCGGAAGCCCGACATTTTCGGCGATGGTGAGGGTGGGAATCAGGTTGAAGAACTGATAGACAAAACCGATATGACGGCGGCGCAACAGGGTGCGGTCCAGCTCCGAGAGTTCATGGATATTCTGACCCATGATGGTAATCCGGCCATCTTGCGGGGTATCAATACCGGCCAGCATGTTCAGCAGTGTCGACTTCCCTGAACCGCTGCGCCCCAGTAGAGCGATACACTCATGCTCTGCCACCTGCAGGTTGATACCATTAAGGATAGGTCGGCTATCGCCACCTTCCTGGTAGCTGTGGTACAGATCTTCAACAACAAGTAGCGGTTTGTTCTGCATAGGCCTATAGAATAGGGAATCTGGTTGCGTTTGCCTAATTTTAAGGCTCAGGGTGCTATCACCCGAAGAGACAATTTGGCACACTAGGCGTTCAATTGGCCGTTATTACTGCATATGAGTATCACCCTTAAAAGCAAGTTACCCCAGGTTGGCACCACGATCTTTACGGTGATTGGTGAGCTGGCCAATCAGCACCAGGCAATCAATCTGGGTCAGGGCTTCCCTGATTTTTCGGCCCCCAGGGCGCTGCTGGATCGGGTCGATTATCATATTCAGCAGGGGCACAACCAGTATGCCCCCATGGCCGGTGTTGCGTCACTGCGGGATGCCATTGCAACCAAGATAAGCCGTCTCTATGACCGGAAGATTTCAGCTGATCATGAAGTGACTGTGACACCCGGTGCTACCGAAGCGATCTACTGTGCCATTACTGCCTGTGTCTCACCGGGTGATGAAGTGATTGTGTTCGACCCGGCCTACGACAGCTATGAGCCGGCGATTGAACTGAGCGGTGGCCGTGCCATTCATCTGCCGTTACGGCCGCCCACGTTTTCAATCGACTGGCAGCGGGTCAAGGATGCGATCAATCCTAAAACCCGCATGATCATTCTTAATTCACCACATAACCCTACCGGGGCAACCCTGTCGGCGGACGATCTCGCCACCCTGGCTGAACTGGTCAGGGATACGGATATTCTGCTGCTCTCAGATGAAGTCTATGAACATCTGGTGTTTGATGGTGAAACACACCAGAGCCTGCTGTTGCATGATGAACTGGCGGCCCGGGCCTTTGTGGTCTTTTCGTTTGGTAAGACCTACCATGTTACGGGTTGGAAGAGCGGCTACTGCATTGCCCCGGCCG
>JAPHUG010000409.1 GCA_026197195.1 Sedimenticola sp. | reverse complement strand
CAGCCTGTACATTCGGTGGCAAACGATTCATCAGATGGTAGGCGATACGTTTAACCAATGGTGCATGACGGTTAACCAGCGTGTCGGAATCCATCTCCTGTATGGAGGTATAGGTTGCCAGTCCGTTCACTGTCCTGTCTCCCCGTTATGGCTGGTAAATTGAATCAGCCGCTCAACGAAGAATTGCAAATGTCCGCTGGCTCCATCAGGTACAGGCCAGTTATCGGCCTTCTGGGCAAGATTCTTGAATATTTTTGTAATATGGCTGCGCGGATGGGCCTGAACCACAGGTTTTTGTGATTTCACGGCTTTTCTCAAATTCTCATCATAAGGAATGCTGCCCATGTAGGTAAGCATAACATCCAGATACTGATCCGTGACGCGGCACATCTTGTTGTAAAGGTTTCGCCCCTCTTCTGCAGAACGCGTCATGTTGGCCAGAATACGGAAACGATCCAGTCCATACTCCCGGTTCAGCAGTTTGATCATAGCGTAGGCATCAGTAATCGATGCCGGCTCGTCACAGACGACAACAATCAACTCCTGTGCAGCCCGACTGAAACTCACGACGGTATCTGAGATACCCGCAGCCGTATCGATAATCAGGACATCCAGATCACTGCCCACATCACTAAAAGCACGAATAAGCCCGGCGTGTTCCGCTTCACTCAGCTCCGCCATCTGTTGAACACCAGAAGCCCCGGGGACAACCTGTATCCCTGAAGGCCCCTGCAGGACAACCTCTTCCAGTGATCGTTCTCCGCTCAACACATGCGACAAATCGTATTTAGGATGCAGCCCCAGTACGACATCGATATTGGCTAACCCCAGGTCGGCATCCAACAGCATGACACGCCGTCCCATTTCAGCCATTGCGACCGCCAGATTGACCGAGATATTGGTCTTCCCTACGCCCCCTTTACCACCTGTGACAGCAATCACACGTACTGGGCTGGGCTGAACCATCCGTCGCAATCCTGCGGCCTGATCAGTTATTGCATCAACCATGAGCATTTGCTCTCGCACCTCCTAATGCCAGTGCCAGGTATTCATCAGAATACTCCCCACCCCCATTGCTACAGGCCACAGCCTTACTGACCAGTGTATGTGAGCGTGCCAGATGAAGATCCTCGGGTACTTTCTGCCCATCAGCGACAAAAGCCAAGGGCAGCGCCTTGTGGATCAAGGCGGACAGCGCCCCACCCAGCGAGCCCGCTTCATCAACTTTGGTGAGAATGCAGGCAGCCGGCTTGGCTGCCCCGAATGCGTTAATAGCCTGTTCCATTGATGAGTAGTCGGTTGCAGCGGATAGCGTGAGAAAACTCTGCACCCCCTGACCCGCCACATCAAGCAGGGAGAGCTGTTCACTGAGCCGGACATCACGTTGGCTCATTCCAGCAGTATCTATCAGTATCAACCGTTTTCCAGTAAGGGCATTAAGCGCAACGGCCAACTCTTCCCGGGTACCGGCAGAGCGAACAGGAACGTCGAGGATTCGAGCATAGGTGTTCAACTGTTCCTGAGCA
The DNA here is from genome assembly GCA_026197195.1 of Sedimenticola sp. Lineage (GTDB taxonomy): Bacteria > Pseudomonadota > Gammaproteobacteria > Chromatiales > Chromatiaceae > Sedimenticola. The sequence continues at coordinate 18,725 of JAPHUG010000409.1, read as the reverse complement.
CCAATACGGTAGTTATCAGTGGAGATAAGCGCCACCTGGCGATTACCGTGACGTAGGGCAAAGCGGGCCGCAAGCTTGGCGATAGTGGTGGTTTTACCCACACCGGTGGGGCCAATCAAGGCAAAGATACCACCTTGATCCAACAGGTCATCGCCCACTGTTTCCAGCTTTGCAGCCAGATAATAGAGAGCCTTGCGCCACGCCTGGTCGGCGGTCTCTACATTGGACACCGCCTTGACTAATTGACTGCAGATATCCGGGGTCACTGAGAGTGCCATGAGCCGGCGGAACAGGTCCTGGGTCTCTGGCGCATGCTCACCCATTTCCCGCCAACTCAGCCCCGAAAGGTCGTTCTCCAGCATGCGACGCAGTGCTTTCATCTCCTGGCGCATCTCTACCAGCACCGGGTCCTGTGACCACTCCACTCTTGGCGCTCTCTCTGGTTGCGCCGAAGGAACAACAGAGGGTTCAGGCTCTTTCAGATGGGATACCGGAGCCTTGGTTCTGTTAACGAATGATGAGTACTGATCGGAGCTTTCAATCTGAGAAGGTTTTTGTGCAGGAGGTTCAGGGGTTTTAGATGCTCGGGATACATCCGGTGTAAATGCCGCCGCGTCATAGTCAACAGCGGCAACCAGCTCAATGCCACCATCGACCTTTTTGTTTGAAAGGATGACCGCATCCGAACCCAAGGCTTCTCGGACCTGCCGCAATGCCTGTCTGATATCGGATGCAAAAAAGCGTTTTATCTTCATACCTAGCTTTCCCTGCAGCCAGTACTCCGATCAAACGCCGCTTCAAACCGGCCTGTTCATTCTATCGATCGTTATACATTGGCTGCCTTATGTTTCTGCACTTGGCCTGCCCACTGTGGCAACCACCTTGATTTTGCGGTTGTCCGGTATCTCGTTGTACGAGAGCACACTCATGCCCGGTATACTGTGCTTCACGAAGCGCGCCATCCATGTTCGTATCGGCGCGGCCACAAGAAGAATACTCTCCTGCCCTGCCGTCTCCTGCTGATTCGCAGTCTCTACCAGCGCTTTTTGTAACTGTTCAGCTAACCCAGGCTCAAAACCAACACCACCATCCTGGCCGGGCTGAATTGACTGCTGCAATATTTGTTCCAATCCAGGATCCAACACCACCACAGGAATTTCTTCAACCGGACCAACAAGTTGCTGGACAATTGACCGAGATAACGCAACCCGGGTTTTGGCTGTTAAAGCGCCGAGGTCTTGACTCTGGGGGCCATATTCCGCCAATGTTTCGGCAATCGTGCGAATATCACGTATCGCCACACCCTCTGCCAGCAGGTTCTGAAGTACCTTCAATAACTGCCCGAGCGTCAACACTTCAGGCACCAGATCTTCAACCAGTTTGGGGGCAGATCGGCTCAACACTTCCATCAACTGCTGCACCTCTTCATGGCCGATCAACTCATGGGCATGGGACTGCAATATCTCACTCAGATGAGTCGCGACAACGGTGCTGGCATCGACAACGGTATAACCGAAGGTCTGCGCTTGATCACGCTGAGACGCCTCAATCCAAACCGCTTCCAGACCGAATGCGGGATCGGTCGTTTCTATACCCTGCAGAGAACCAAATACCCGCCCCGGATTGATCGCCAACTCTCGATCGGGATAGATCTCAGCATCGCCAATAGCCACGCCATTCAGCGAGATCCGATACCCCCCCGGACTCAGATCCAGGTTATCGCGAATGTGTACCGGCTGTACCAGAAAGCCCAGCTCCTGAGAGAGCTTCTTGCGCACCCCTTTTATACGATTCATCAGCTGCCCCCCCTGGTTCTTATCCACCAGAGGAATCAATCGATATCCCACCTCAAGACCGATAATATCGACCGGTTGCACATCATCCCAGGTCAGCTCCTTCTGCTCGGGTGTTGGCGCAGGCTCCGGCATGGGCTCAACCGCTGTTTCTGCTACTTGTTGCTGGTTTTGACGCTGTATGATCCACCAGGCACCCGCCCCCGAGAAGGCAGCCAGCGTAAGGAATGCAAAATTTGGCATACCTGGAATAATACCCATCAGCGCCAAGACACTGGCTGTGATAATCAATGCCTTGGGGTTGGTGAAGAGCTGACTGAGTATCTGGCCGCCCATATCCTCTTTTGAGGAGGTGACGCGGGTAACAATGATCGCCGCCGAGGTGGAGAGAAGTAGTGAAGGAATCTGCGCGACCAAACCATCACCAATAGTCAGAAGCGCATAAAAACGCAACGCCGTGGAAAGATCCAGGTCATGCTGGAGCATGCCTATCGCCAGTCCGCCTAAAATATTGATAAACAGAATCAGGATGCCAGCAACCGCATCACCCCGGACAAATTTACTGGCACCATCCATCGAACCATAAAAATCGGCCTCTCTCGCCACTTCTTCACGCCGGGTTCGCGCTTCATCCTGGTCGATCAACCCAGCATTCAGGTCGGCATCAATGGCCATCTGTTTGCCTGGCATGGCGTCCAGAGTGAACCGGGCACTCACTTCAGAGACACGGCCTGCACCCTTGGTAACCACCACGAAATTGATAATCACCAGGATAGCGAACACCACCAGACCAACGGCGTAGTTACCACCAATTACAAAAGCACCGAAGGCCTCAATCACCTTACCCGCCGCATCCCCACCCTGATGCCCTTCCAGCAGGACGACTCGGGTAGACGCTACGTTAAGGGCCAACCTGAGCAGCGTCGCAACCAGCAACAGGCTGGGAAAAACACTGAACTCCAAAGGCCGCATGGTATAAACCACCACCATGACCACAATTAACGACAAGGCAATATTGAACGTAAAGAAGATATCCAATGCCAGCGGTGGAAGCGGGATAACCACCATGACCAAAAGCATGACCAGCACGATGGGGGCACCCAACCCGCGCATGCCGGAACTCTTGACACTATTCAGAATTGCAGTGGCATCCATTATTTAGACTCCGGCACCTTTAGTTCATCTGGGATCTGCAGATCATCCGGGGTCGATGGCCGCCTACCCTGCCCCGGCAAATGCGCCTTGAGCTGGAACACATAGGCGAGAATCTTTGCAACGGCCAGATAGAGCCCCGCGGGTATCGCCTCACCCAGTTCAGTGTGGAAGTAGATCGCCCGGGCCAAGGCAGGTGATTCAATAATGGGCACCTCGTGCTCACTACCCACACGACGGATATTGGCTGCCACCAACTCCACACCTTTAGCAACCACCACAGGGGCCTGCATGGTGGTCTGGTTGTAGCGTAAGGCCACAGCATAATGTGTCGGGTTGGTTACGATCACATCGGCCTTGGGTACCTCATCCATCATCCGCGCGGTAGCCAGCTCACGCTGCAGCTGGCGGATACGGCCTCGTACTTCTGGTCGACCCTCGGTATCTTTCATCTCCTCCCTGACTTCCTGGCGGGTCATTTTCATCTGCCGTTTGTGATCCCAAACCTGGAAAGGGACATCCACTGCAGCAACCAGAATCAATGTTGAGGAGATCAGAACAAAGGCCCAGCCAATCAGGTTAACCAACTCACCAATGGCCGATTCCAACGCCATGCCACTCAGTTCAATAAATGAATCAAGCGTCAGCCAGATCAACAGTGCCGTTGCACCGCCAACCAGAAAAAACTTGGCCATTGCTTTGGCCAATTCAACCAGTCCCTTCATTGAAAAGAGCCGCTTCATCCCCTTCAAAGGATTCATCTTGCTCAGTTTGGGGGCCATGGCCTGGCCACTAAAAGCCATCCCACCTAAGGCGATGGAACTGAGAACAGCTACGACAACAACAACGACGAAGAAGGGGGCCAGCATCATCAGTGCGTCCTGAAAACTACTGACCAGGCGTCGGCTCATTGCCATCGTGTCAAACATATCGACCCGGGGAATCGTGAAACTGCCCGCCATGATGCTGGACAGGTCATGCCCCATGCTGCCACTCATACTCACAAGCGCCATTCCCCCAATCAGGGTAATTGCCATGGTATTGAGCTCTTTTGAGCGGGCGATTTGACCTTTCTTTTTCCCATCCTGAAGGCGTTTCGCTGTCGGCTCTTCTGTCTTCTCCTGACCGTCTTCGTTCTCAGCCATACATCACCCGCCTATGAGAAGAAGACGCCGAATGAGGAACATCCCCTCTTCCAGCAGCTCAGCAAAATTGGCCATCACATCAGGCAGCGTGATCCAGATCAGAACAAAACCGATCAATATTGACATCGGAAACCCGACCGCAAAGATATTCAACTGCGGCGCGGCACGTCCAATCACACCCATCCCCAGGTTAACCAGTAACAGTGCCGCCATCACAGGCAGCGCCATCAACAGGCCGGCACTGAACAAACGACTTCCCCAGCCAACGATCTCTGCAAGGCTGTTCTGACTTATACCACTCATGGAAACAGGAAAGGTATGAAAGCTCTCTGCCAGCAGCTCTATCAGTACCAGATGACCATTGAGGATCAGAAACAGCAACGTCGCGAGGATTAGATAAAACTGGGAAACAACCGGCACTTGGACACCGTTCTGCGGATCCATCATGGAGGCAAATCCAAGCCCCATACTGTAGGCGATCACTTGACCGCCGAATATGAGTGCTGCAAACACCATCTGCAGAATAAAACCCATTACCACACCAATTAAGATCTGCTGTAACAGGATCACAAACGCTTCGTGACTGAAGGCATCAACTACCGGTGAGACGGGAATGACGGGTATCAGCACCCAGGTCAAAATCAGTACAAATCCGATACGAAACATCACAGGTGTCTGACGAGAACTGAAGACAGGGGCCGCCACCACCAATGCACCAACCCGCACGAATGGCCAGAAAAAGGCGGCCAGCCAGGCGTTCATCTGTGCATCAGTGAATGACATTGCTTCAACACCCCGCTAGCCGATGATATCCGGCACACTTTCGTACAGGTTCAAGGTGAAATTCATAATGACCTGAAGCATCCAGGGTCCCGTCATCATCAAAACCACCACCACAATGATTAATTTGGGGATAAAGGTCAGGGTCATCTCATTGATCTGGGTGGCCGCTTGAAACATCGCAACCACGAGACCCACAATCAGGGCTGGAATCAGAAGAACCGCACCCAACGCCACCGTTACTTCCAAAGCCCGCTGCCCAATATCCAGTACGCTATCAGGCGTCATGGCATGACCTCCCTAAACCTGAAAACTGGATGCCAAGGTCCCAAACAGGAGTGCCCATCCATCGATTAATACAAACAGCATGATTTTAAATGGCAGGGAGATAATCAATGGAGAGAGCATCATCATACCCATTGACATCAACACGCTGGCGACCACCAGATCAATTACAAGAAACGGGATAAAGATGAGAAAGCCGATCTGGAAGCCAGTCTTCAGCTCTGATGTTGCAAACGCGGGCAGCAACACTGTAAAGGGAACACTTTCAGGTGAATCGAAGGCTTCAAACTTACCGACACTGGCAAACAACTCCAGGTCACTCTCCCGGGTCTGTCCCAACATGAATTCACGCATGGGAATAGCCGCCTGATCCAATGCCTGAGTCGCACTTATCTGCTCTTCCATGTAGGGCCGCACACCCTGGTCGTAAACCTGCTGAAAGACCGGCATCATGATAAACAGGGTGAGAAACAGCGCCAGACCAACCATGATCTGGTTAGAGGGTGTGTTTTGCGTACCTAACGCCTGCCGCAAAATGGCCAACACGATGACGATACGGGCAAACGAGGTCATCATCAGCAATGCGCCCGGCAACAGGGTCAACGCTGTCATTAAAAAGAGTATCTGTATGCTCAGGCTATAGGTTTGGCTGCCGTCAGCATTCGGCGTGGTAGTTAGAGCATTAAGTCCCGGTGCAGCACTACTGATACCCGGTAACAGCAGACAGATCAGAACCAGAACTGTGAATAGGTGCCGCGCTTTCATGGTTTCTTCTCAGCCATTTCTGATTCAAGTTGACCTGCAAACGGCGCCTCGGGTGGCAGTTCCGATGTACCCCTTTCCAGCACATGCAGTGTCTGAACCCGGCCCGGAGCGACACCCACCAGGAGCTTGGTATCACCCACCTTTAGTAAAACCGCTCTTTCACGCGGCCCCAGAGAGACACCACCAAGCACACTCAGGTCGGCCTTTGTAGCCATGGGTAACCGGCCAAAACGGCGTACCCCCCAGCCAAGTGCAAAAATCAAACCCAGGATCAGTAGCAGTCCACCGGCTGTTTCCAACAACACCCCACCACCCAAAGGCGAAGCACCCAGCATGGGTGCGGCCGGTTTTTCCGCCTCAGCCAGGCTACCACCTGACGAGGCGAACAAAACCAGACCCGATAGGATGCCAATCGCTCTCATTTTCCGAGTCTCTTGACTCTGTCAGCCGGGCTGATGATATCGGTCAGGCGAATTCCGAACTTCTCATTTACGACCACCACTTCGCCCTTTGCTATCAAGGTACCATTCACCAATACATCCATTGGCTCACCGGCCAGACGATCCAGTTCCACCACGGAACCCTGGTTTAGCTGCAACAGGTTTCGAATGGTGATCTGTGTTCGCCCGATCTCCATGGAGATCGTCACCGGCACATCCAGAATGGCATCCAGCTGTACCTCACCAGACCCGCCTTTATTGGAGTCTGATGTCAGCTCTTGAAACTGAGCCGACTCTGCACCAATGGTTGATGCCGGAATGATGTCATCATCCACCACATCCTGCTCTTCCATTGCCGCCGCCCACTCATCGGCCAATGCTTCGTTTGCGTCTTTATCTGTATCACTCATGATTTTGCCCTAACTCAATTACCCATCAATCAGGATCCATTCAGCAGGTCCTGCAAACCTATATGCTTCGGTGGCTCTATCCATTTCTCAATCTTGATCGCATAATTGCCATCGGATACCCCTATGCGACCTGAAAAAACCGGGACATCAGCAGCCGACACTTCGACAATCTGTGGAATATCTACTGGAATAACATCCCCTTTTTTCAGCTTGGATAACTCTTTCATGCTGATAGCCGTCTCACAGAGAACGCTTGATAGTTCGACCTTCACACTCATAATTTCATCTTTCAGTGCGATCACCCAACGCTCATCTTTATCACCGCGGTCAGACTGAACACCGGCATCAAGCAAGTCACGAATCGGCTCAATCATGGAATAGGGTAGACAGATGTGCATATCACCACCGCCCGCTTCAAGGTCGATATGGAATGAGGTCACCACAACGACTTCTGATGGACTGACGATATTGGCAAACTGAGGATTAACCTCTGAGCCAACGCACTCAAATGTGAGCGAGAGAACCGGCTTCCAGGCCTCATGCAGATCAGCAAAGGCGAGATTCAGTAACATCTGAACCACCCTAAGCTCTGTTGGCGTGAAATCACGCCCCTCAATCTTGGTATGGAACCGACCGCTGCCACCAAAGAAATTATCCACCACACTGAACACCAGCTTTGGGTCCAGGACGCAGAGTCCTTTTCCTTTCAGCGGTGGCACTCTGACTAGATTCAAACTGGTTGGGACAAACAGACTATGTACAAATTCCGAGAACTTGAGCATCTGCACACCTGAGACCGAGATATCGGCCGACCGGCGCAGCATGTTGAAAAGACTGGTACGGAAGTAACGCGCAAAGCGCTCATTCACCATCTCCAGCGTCGGCAAACGTCCGCGGACAATACGATCCTGACTGGCAAAATCATATGATCGCGCTTCACCATCGACCAGCTCTTCCGACTCTGTATCGATATCGCCATCATCGACGCCATGCAACAGCGCATCAATTTCGTCTTGTGAAAGCAGGTCGCTGGCTGACATGACTTATTGCATCACAAAAGAGGTAAAGAAGACGGCCTCAATCTCGCCAGGCCCCTTCTGTTCCGTAATGATCTTGTTGATTGTTGCCAACACCTCAGACTGAAGTTTCTCCTTGCCTTTACTGTCACGAAGGGCTGCATCCTGTTGACTGCCAAACAGAGACAAGAGGTTGTGTCTGAGCATCGGGTCATTACCCTTGATAAACTCAACCACAGCAGGATCACGCGCCATTACCTGCACCCCCAACTGGAGCATACGCGCCTTACCGCCGGGCGGAAGATTAACCACAAAGACGGGATCAAGCGGGTGATAGATGGCTGGCAACACCTCTTCAACAACTTCTTCTGTATCGGCACCCTCGGCGCCCTCTTCGTCCCCACCTAATAAAAAGAAGGCTGCACCTCCCCCCACCATCAGCAACAACACCACGCCTGCGATGATGATGATTAGTTTCTTTTTTGATCCGCCGCCGTTTTCGGCACCCAGATCAAGATCTTCGTCTTCTTTTTTTGCCATGAGCCATTCCTCTCACATGATTAAACCAATCGTATGCAATAGGCATACCATCCAAATTTAAAATATTATTCTCATTATTTTTCATATAGTTATTAATATTGATGTCCATATTGCCAATTCTTTGACGGAGCATAAAAAGCCAAAGGGCAAAAAAATGGCATCTGATTCATTCTCTCAAAAAGCGACTTAATACACTGAAATCACTTACCCTCACTCATCTGATGCCTAGTGTTTTAGCAGCCGCATCCAGCGCCAAAAATTAAGCAGACTGGCAAGTGACGAGGCCAGATAAGTTAGGGCACAGGCACGAAGTATGCGCCTAGCCGCAGGCAACTGGTCTGACTCAAGGTAGCCTTTCTCCAATAACGGCATGGCCCGACCAAAACTGGCATCCCACTCCACAGGCAGCGTCATCAACTGTACCAACAAGCCCAGACCAAGCGTGCAAACCGCCGCCAAGAACATGATCACACCGGCCCCTGGCGCACGGGTAATCAAGGTAAGGACCGGTACAGCAAACAAGAGAAATGAACCCAACCGCTCTGCTACCTGGGCTACCCTGACCAGACGAACGCGCCAACGAAAAGGGGTATAACCGGTCGCATCCTGAATGGCATGACCCACTTCATGAGTCGCTGTCACGATTGCCGTAAGGGAACGCCCGGCCATGTTTTGCGGCGACAGCCTGACACAACGACTGACAGGGTCATAATGATCACCCTGCCCCTCTGGCGCAGACTCCACCTTGATGTGCTCCAACGAAAGGCGCTTAAGCAGGTGCCTCGCCAACTCCCCGCCCGTTCCCGGAAAATTCTGATCGTCTTTACTGTAGCGTGTTAGCACAGATCGGACCCACCATTGAGGCCCCAGGATAAGCAACACCAAAACAACCAGTAACAATACAAACTGCATCAACTACCCCTCAAACCTTAGGGCATCCATCTTCCCCGCCTCTTCATCGACACACTTCAGCAGTAAGGCGCCTGCTATGAACAATAGCGCCACCGAAAGAATTGAGAGCCGTGGACTGCCTGTTGCAAGACTCACCCCACCCATGAGCAGCGGCCCAAAGACAGCAGCAAACTTACCCAGCATGTTGTAGAAACCAAAAAATTCAGCGGGTTTATCTTTAGGAATCAGGCGAATGTAGTAGGAGCGGCTAAGCGCCTGAATCCCACCCTGAACCAACCCAATGGCTGTAGCCAGCAGGTAAAACTCCCATACCTCATTCATCTGATAGGCCCACAATATAATGACCAGATAGACACCGATGCAGAGGTAAAGCGAGTTTCTTGCCCCCCATTGTTGAGCCAGACGACCAAAAGCAATTGCCGCAGGGAACCCGACAAACTGGGTAATCAGGAGTGCGAGAATCAAACCATTGGCGTCAAACCCAAGGGCCAAGCCATAGTCAACGGCCATGCGCACGATGGTGTCCACGCCATCAATATAGAGCCAATAGGCCAGTAGAAAAATCCACGCCTGACGCAACTGCTTCAATCTAGAAAGGGTATTCCGAAGCTGACCCACACCGGCCCTAACATTTTCACGCAGGCTACTCGATGTTTGTTTATCCGGTTCATGCACAAACAGCAGAACAGGTATGCTGAACAACGCCCACCATATCGCCACCATCAAAAATGAGGTCTTAATAGCACTGGCTGCATCGGGTAAGCCAAACCAGTCAGGGTTCAGTGTCATCAACACATTAACCGAAAATAGTAAGCCTCCCCCCAGATAACCCAAGGCAAACCCGAAGGCAGAAACTTGATCTACACACGGCTCATCAGCCACTTCTACCAACAGGGCATCATAAAAGATATTACCACTGGAGAATCCTATGACGGCAAACACATAGAGCGCTAACGCAAGCCCCCAGCTACCCGCTGCAACCAGAGAAAGAGAGCCCGTCATTACAACGCCCATGCCGGCGAAATAGAGCAAAAAACGTTTTCGTGAACTCCCCTTGTCAGCAATAGCACCAAGAAGCGGGGCAAGAATGACAACCACCAGACTGGCGACTGCATTGAGGCTCCCTAGCATGAATGTGCTTTCATTCGCGGACAGATCGGCTGCCCAGTACTGTTTGAAAAAGAGGGGAAAAAAGCCGGCCATGACTGTTGTTGCAAAAGCCGAATTGGCCCAGTCATAAAATCCCCAGGAGAGTATCCGGCTGTCACGCCATACTGCCAGCGGCTTCGCTACCACACGCCCCCCACTCTAGTACTCATTCAGGTATATCCATGCTCGCATAGTTTCCGTAGTTCCTTACTGGCGTCATCAAAATGTTCACGCAATCTTTCAAACAGTATAGTGATACAGGATAGATCCTGTTGCCGGGCGGCCATCTCAATCTGCCTGGCAGTTTCCGATAGCTGTTTAGCACCCACATTGGCACTACTCGATTTCAGCGAGTGCGCCGGCATAATGATCTGCTGAGCATCACCATCAAGAATGCCCGCCTCTACCTCTCGAATCAACGCAGGCGCTGCATCAAGAAAGCTAAGCAACAGACTGACAACGTCCTCTTCCATGATCTCATAGAGCTCTTCGATAATTGAGGTATCAATAACGGCTGACTGCCCCGTGTTATCCGATATTGACTGCACTGCCGCAACGCGGTCAGAGGAGGCATTGCGCTTCAACCTACTAAGTTCACCTTCTGGCTCAAGCGCTTCGGGAAGGTTTTGCGGTAGCCATTGAGATAACATCAGACGCAAGGTCGCAGGCATTATCGGCTTTGGAAGATACTCATCCATTCCGGCATCCAGGCACTTTTCTCGATCACCATCCATGGCATTGGCTGTCATCGCAATCACGGGCAACCGGGATAAACCTTTGGTGGCTTCACGAAGACGGATAGCCCGGGTCGCTTCATAACCATCCATTCTTGGCATCTGGCAGTCCATCAACACCAGATCGTACTGATGGTTATCAATAGCACGTAGCGCATCCAGACCATCTTGTGCCACATCACACTGAAGCCCCAGGCGGAGAAGCATCTTTTTTGCCACATTCAGATTAACCAGATTGTCTTCAACAATGAGGACATGCCCCATCAATTGAATCTCACTCTCAGCAAGCTCGGCGGGGGCTGATATCTTATTCGGCGGGATGGTTTCATACCAAGCGTCCGCCTGGCTATCTGAGAATAGAAACTGGTTGGATATCTCATTCGCGGGCTGGGGATGTTTATTTCGGGCACTATTCTGCACATCCATCATACGCTCAAGGATACGCTGCAATTCACCCGGCTTTATCTGTCGGGAAAGCGCACCGTCCACCCCCATTCGCGTCGCTGCGTGGATTGAATCTCCGACCAGAAGCCGCTTCAAACCGCCCAGCGCCGGCGTGGTGTTCACCTCATGCAGAAAAGCGTTGAGTCGCCCCCCCAGTGATTTCGCATCCAGGATAATCAACTCATAGGCCCAACTTTCTCCCAGCATGGCGGTAGAGCGGAGGTTTTCCAGCGCATCCGCAGGCTGATCCATTCTTTGGTAAAGAATGCCCCAATCACTCAGGTACTGCTCGATCTTTTGAATTTGACGATCATAACCCGCCACAATCATCACGCGCAGTCCCTCCAGTGTCTGTCGATCAGGAGGAATGTCGCGTATTGATTTCCGCATAGGCACTACAAACCAGAACACAGACCCTTTACCCTGTTCAGACCTGACACCAATCTTGCCATTCATCAATTCAACCAGGCGACGGGAGATGACCAGTCCCAGCCCCGTACCACCATGTTTACGTGTCGTTGACGCATCCGCCTGATTAAAAGACCTGAAAAGCCTGGCCTGGATCTCTTCGCTTATCCCGTCGCCTGTGTCTTTAACTGCAAATACCACCTCGACCGTTTTACGACTTTTTCCCCGACAGGCCAGCTCCACCATCACGCCCCCCTGAGAGGTGAACTTTATCGCGTTACTGACCAGATTAGTCAGCACCTGACGCAATCGTATGGGATCACCCTGGACAACCGCTGGCACATCAGCAGCAATTCTATAGTCAAGATCCAACCCGCGACGCTCTGCACTCTTCTCCATCATGGCGACCACAGACTCAACCAGATCGCGTAGATTGACCTCAATCGATTCCAGGTCAAGCTTACCTGCCTCAATCTTGGAAAAATCGAGAATATCGTTGATGATACTCATCAGGTGATAGGATGAATTCAAGGCTGTATTGACAAACTGCCGCTGCTCTCTATCCAGCTTTGATTCGCGCAGTATTTCCAGTAAGGGGACAATACCGTTGAGCGGCGTTCTTATCTCATGGCTCATGGTGGCGAGAAATTCACTTTTAACCATATTGGCTGTCTCGGCAGCCTCCTTTGCCACATAGAGCTCCTGCTCTACATCCCGTCTCTTCTCATCTTCATCGCTGAGTTTGGTATGCAGGCCTACCATCTCGACACGGGCAAGATTGAGTTTTCCACTGACATTCTGCTTGCCCGCCCGCAGCCTAGCAATAATGCCAAAAAGAACCGAATAGGCTGCCGCCGAGATACTTAACCCAATAACGTATGCAAGCAATATCACAACCAGCGTGCTGGTCGGCCATACAGATGTGTGATTGATAACAGATAACAGCGAAGCCAGAAAAGCAGCCATATAGAGCAGCACCATCAGGTCGATGGCCGCTAGGAACATGATAGACAACAGGGCACTGGCAGCAGATGACAGTAAAATCAGCAGGCCAGTATCGGTGTTATAGGCGGGCAATACATACGCCACAATAGCGCCCCACAAGCCCCCCAGAACAAACGCAATAGGTAGTGGATAGTATTCCCAGCGTACGGCATGCAGCATATTCGGCTTTTTCAGATACCAGGCATACCAGAGGAGAATCTGCACGATCCCCATAATCACCAGGCCAGCCGACAATATCTCAACAACGGGGGTAGCACCCTTACTGTTCAGACCAAAGACAGCAGCCGCAATCATGATTGTAGCCAACCCGGCAAAACCCAGTCCGCTATAAAAAAGCTTTACCCGTTCCATCGTGATCAACAGTGCGCGGGTTATCCTGCTGTCTGTCATGAAAGCTCGCCGTTTTTAAGAGGGTCCATAGTATGTTAAATAGTCTGGCATGACCGCCAAGCGCTTACTACCATTAACCGCTATTAAGTTTACAATGGTATCGCCTGGCGAAAGCCGGAGCCGCTCATGATCAATCAGAGCAGTGCCCTGATCCAGACCCGACTATAATGTGTTTGGAACAACCACCCAATGGGATACCCTGAATAGACCCTAGCATACCCAGAACCATAATAAAGATCATTTATCAGCACCAAGGATTCGATTAAATGCCTGAAAAACAAGAAAAAGAACGCGAACTTAAGGCGGCGTTCATTCAGCATCTGCCGGAACGGATAACCCGCATCAACAATGACTGGGCGACATTGACAAGTGGCAACTGGGAAAAACAATCGCTGGCAAAGCTCAGCCAGCGGGTACAGAGCCTTACTGGAGCCAGCGGTCGTTATGGCTTAATCAATCTCAGCGAGAGCAGCTTCTCCCTGGAGGTATACCTCAATGCGCTGGCTGGTAGCGAGCATGCACCTTCCATAGATCAGACAGAAACGGGCAAGACACTGATCGCAGCCATGAAACACGAGGTGGAATTAGTAAGAAGTAAATCCGGTGCCGAACAACACTCAGAGAAGCTGGTCTATCTGCTCCATGCCAGTAGCAATCTGGCGCCCGGACTGGCAGAGATGCTGGAAGAGCAAGAGTGTACGGTATTGAGCTTTAATCACCCGGATGATGTTGAGGGAGAAATACAGAGACGCCTGCCAAATGCCCTCATCATTGACGCCACATTTCTGCCCAAAATTGGCTTACTGAACCGTGAACTGGCCATTCAACAGGAGCGGCACAAGCGGCAGGTTGGCATCATATGTCTCAGTCAGTCACGGGATCTTGAGCAACGCCTTTTGGCGCTAAGAAGCGGTGTGGACGCCTATTACCTGGCCCCCATAAACCGTCAGGAATTGGTGGACAAGGTTATTGAACTGGCCTCTCCAAAACGGGACCGATATCGGATACTCGTTGTTGAGGATGACCCTTCTCAAGCTGACTTTGCCGCATCCATACTGCAAAAAAGCGGTATGAAAACGCTCGCCATTACTGACCCGATGAAAGTCATTGATGCACTCGATGAGTTTCGGCCTGACCTGATCCTGATGGATCTCTATATGCCCAATGCCAATGGCATTGAACTGACAACCATCATACGAGAACACCCTGACTTCATAATGACGCCCATCGTCTTTTTGTCTGGGGAACAGGATACAGACAAGCAACTGCACGCACTCAGCGTTGGTGGCGATGACTTCCTGAGCAAACCCATTCGCCCTCGACACCTGATCAACACCATTAGCAATCGTGTAGAGCGGGCAAGAATCCTGGAAAAGAAGCGCCACTACCCCAGTAGCCGGGACCCGATCACCGGACTGTATAATCGGCGTTACTTCTATGAAAAGCTCGATGCCATTACCACAAGTTCCGAGCCATCCTCTGTCATCGGGGGTATTCTCTATCTGGCCCTGCCCGAGAGCAGTGATGGCGCAGTCGATAATCGTCTGCTCACCAATCTCTCGAATCACCTGTTCGAGGTACTTGAGGAGCAGGATATAGCCGCACGTATTGACGACAACAGCATCGCAATTCTGCTTCTTCGGCCTCATCAAAAAAATATTATTGCGCTGGCAGAGAAGCTCTCCGCCCGACTGGAAAACCTGAAAGAGAACCAATCCTTTCCCATTGGCATTGCACTGACTGATGATGAAATGCTCAGCGCCTCTGAGCTGATCGCAAATGCAGCAGCGGCCTGCTCTGAAATCACGGATCAGCCGATACCCGTTAAACTCTATCAAGAGGGTGATGGCACATCAGATTCCGCCCAGCAATCACTTCCCTTATTGCTGAAACAGGCCATTCAGAAAAACAGCTTCCAACTGCTATTCAGAACACTGGGGCACCCACAAAAAGCTGAGCCTGAGGCCTATGAGTTAAAGCTACGCATTCGATTACCCGACGGCAAGCAACTGGGTAGCTCTGAGATTCTCACTATTGCAAATGAAGAAGGCATGGCCACCGAGGTCAACCAATGGCTTATTGAGCACGCCTTGATCACCTTGGAAGAGAAACGTACTGAAGGGAAACAGATCAAACTGATTGTTGAGCTGGCTAGCAACACCATCTTTCAGGACAACCTAACCGGCTGGTTAAAAGACCAGCTTCGCGCCCGGCAGATGGTGGGCTTTGGCCTGATATTTGAGTACCGCATTGCGGACCTGAGTACTGACCTGAAGCGGTCAAAGCAACACTTCACTGAACTACGCGACATGGGCATCCAAATTTCACTCGCACGCTTTGGTGCCAGCAGCGCCGCCATTAAAGTACTGCACTACTTACATGCTGAGTATGTGCATATCGCTGGACCCATATTGGAAGAGGACAGTGAATCGGTATCCGCTATCATTGAACAGATACATCAAAACAGAAGCAAAATAATCTTGCCCGCCAGGCAAGAACCCAATTCAATATCACAACAATGGAAAGCGTATGCCGATCTGGTCCCCATCATTTCTGGCACGACCCGACACTAAATAACAACCCATGAGCCTATCTATTGACCAACAAGCATCGCTTAAACAGCGTATACCGTTTCTCAATCAGGGTGACGACCAACTCAATAAGCTGTTTTATACTCAGGCCTCAATCACCCATCTGAAGAGTGGACAACCCATTTGCCACGAGGGCAATGAGTGCAGCCACCTTGCCATCGTTCTTGAGGGAACAGCGCGTATTTATAAACTGGGTGAGAACGGTAAGGAGATCACCCTTTATCGCATCGGCCAGGGAGAGAGCTGTATCCTCACCGCCTCCTGTATCCTGAGTGAGATCCCCTTCCCTGCATTTGCAGTCTGCGAAACAGATATTGAAGCCGCGATTATACCGGCCGCTGCGGTCCAGCAATGGCTATCGGAATCAGCTTTATGGCGGGACTACATCTTTAGCCTGGTTGCTTCACGCTTATCCAACATTATCCATGTCGTTGAAGATGTGGTGTTCAGAAAAATGGATCGCCGAATAGCCGGCTATCTCTGTAGTAGAGCTACGGAATCAGGCGCCCTCATCACCACCACTCATCAGGTCATCGCCTCCGAACTCGGCACTTCAAGAGAGGTGGTCAGCAGGATACTTAAGGATTTTGAACAGGAGAAGTTGATCAAGGTTACCCGTGGCGCCATTCAACTGCTCGATGTCGATAGCCTGTCAACCAAACAGCACGAAGTCTGATTCGCGCTTCCCATCATTGGCCTGTGTGACTTTATCACAGACACACCCCCTATCGACTACGTATCCTACCCCTCACTGAACGAGTGATCTCTCACGCGTGGAACTGAAACAGGAGCTAATGATGAAAAAGAACATGGGTGGAATAGACCGAGGATTACGTGCTTTGGTGGGAATTGGCTTGATCGCCTGGGGACTCGGCACTCAGAACTGGTGGGGAGCCATTGGTATTATCCCGCTATTTACCGCCGCGATCAGCTGGTGCCCCGCTTATCTGCCATTTGGCTTGAGCACCTGTAAAACCAAACAGTAATACGCGCGGGTGTTGCCTGATTACCCTTCAGGCAACACCCGACTGGGCCAGGCACTCATAACCGCTTGAACCAGCGTGGCTAGTGGAATAGCAAAGAACACACCCCAGAATCCCCACAGACCACCAAATACCAGAATCGCCACAATAATAGCCACAGGATGCAGGTTGACCACCTCTGAAAACAGCAACGGCACTAATACATTGCCATCCAGGGCCTGGATTACAAAATAGGCCACACTCAACCAGATGAAATCATTGCCCCAGCCCCACTGGAACCAGGCAATCAATATCACTGGAAAGGTGACCACCGCCGCACCGATATAAGGGATAATCACCGAGAGACCTACCAACACCCCAAGCAGCATGGCGTATTGCAACCCCATAAAGGTGAAGGTGACAAAGCTGGTGGAGCCGACAATGATAATCTCCCAGAACTTCCCGCGTACATAGTTGGCAATCTGTTCATCCATATCGTGCCATACGGTATCAGCAAACTTTCTATTCCTCGGCAGGAAGTTCAGCGCCCAGTCAATAATGATCTTTTTATCTTTAAGAAAGAAGAAGACTAAAAGCGGCATCAGGATCAGGTAGACCAGGATAGTAATAAGTCCAACCACTGAAGAGAGTGAGACCGAAAGCACCTGCTGGCCTACTGCTGCAATTTCACGCCGTATAATGGTGATGATCTCTTGTACTTGCTCTGCCGAGATCACTTCTGGATAACGATCTGGCAATAGCATCAGCAGTCGCTGGCCTTCTGTGATCATGGACGGGATCTGTTGGAACAGTTGTGTGGCCTGTCGCGAGAGCTCAGGCATCAATACAAAGAGGATCAGTGTTACAAAGAGCAAAAAGGCAACAAACACAATCAGTACGGAGGGGAAACGCGGCACACCGGCGCGCTGTATTTTACTAACCAGACCCTCCAGGAGATAGGCTATAACCGCACTCGCCAGCACCGGCGTCAACATCTCTCCCATCGTAATAATGATGGCAAAACTGGCCACCAGAAACAGGGCTAGAAAGATGACTTCCGGGTCGGAGAAATGACGCTTAAACCAGTCTGTCAGTAATTGCATCAAAAGCCTTTATTATTAACGTACTTACGACTCTTCCTGCTTGGAAATAAACGCCTCGTGATGACGACTGAAAAGTATCTCCAGTTCATCAATCACGTCCTTGGCAGCACGTCCCTGCATGATGTGAGCGGTCATGAGCGAAGAGGTCTCCGTCAGCAGCTCAGATTTTTCCAGCATAGGGTAGACCGCTGAGAGCCGCTTAATTGCGGCGACTACACTTTCGCGTTCAGGCCGGGGCAACAGGACAGGCTCAAACGACACCACATCATCTTCAGTGGCCGCCTCGCCATCACTGCGTTGAACCAGGAACTCCGCAAACGCTAAGACGCTGAGTTTATCCTGTTCATTCAGTCCTGAATACAGTTTAACGAGCTTTCGCACATCCTCTGAAAGCTTCTGCTTCGGGAGCAGCATCTTCAGTCTATGCAGTCGTTCTTATGTTCTTCACAATACTTCTGGGCAAACTCCAGCAACTCTTCCATCACACGCGCACGGAACTTCTGTTTCTGATGCACAAATGAGAAGGGGCGTTCCAGCGTGGGCTCCAGATTAATCGCGACAAGCGTGCCCAGTTTAAGCTCCTTCTGAATAGTTGCCCTTGAGACTACAGAGATCCCCATACCGGCTTCTACCGCACCCTTCACCGCCTCTGGACTGCCCAGCTCCATGGAGATATTGAGATCGTCAACGTTATCTTTAAT
>JAPHUG010000470.1 GCA_026197195.1 Sedimenticola sp. | reverse complement strand
TGGCGCGTGAAAAACAACTCTATGATGCGCTGCTGGAGACGCTGCAATCCTCTATTGTCACATTGCAAACCTGCGCTGCCGCGCTGGCGGCACTGGATGTCATCGCCAACTTTGCTGAACGCGCCGAGAGCCTGACACTTAACCAGCCTGAACTGGATGCAACACCGGGCATCCAGATCGAAGATGGCCGCCATCCGGTCGTCGAGCGTGTCAGCGACAAGCCGTTTGTCGCCAATGGCGTCGACTTTGACGATCAACGGCGCATCCTGATCATTACCGGCCCCAACATGGGTGGTAAATCCACCTTCATGCGGCAGACAGCGCTGATCGTCCTGCTGGCCTATTCCGGCTGTTTTGTGCCTGCCAAATCGGCACGCATTGGCCCCATCGATCGCATCTTTTCCCGTATTGGCGCCTCTGATGATCTGGCGGGTGGACGTTCCACCTTTATGGTTGAGATGGAGGAGACCGCCAACATCCTGCATAACGCCACCGAGAACAGCTTGGTATTAATGGATGAGATCGGCCGGGGAACCAGTACCTTTGATGGCCTGTCACTGGCCTGGTCCTGTGGCGTGGAGTTGGCCACCAAAATCCGCGCTTATACGCTCTTTGCGACACACTACTTTGAACTGACCACCCTCCCGGAAGAGTATCCAGGGATTGCCAATGTTCATCTGGATGCTGTGGAGCACGGTGACTCGATCGTGTTTTTACATGCCGTGCGTGAAGGACCGGCCAATCAGAGTTACGGCCTCCAGGTAGCCGCACTCGCCGGGGTGCCCCGCACCATTATCAAACGGGCAGCCCAACGGCTTCGGGAGTTGGAGCTCTCTGCCCAGCGGCACTCCGATCAGCAGACCAACCAACTATCGCTGTTCGCTGCCGAGCCAGAGCCCCCTGCAGTCACCCCCGCCCTGGAGGCGTTAGCCGCAATCGACCCCGACGAGCTGACACCACGCCAGGCTCTGGACGCACTCTACCGCCTGAAATCTCTTCATTCCGAAGCCGATTAAGCCCCCTCATCGGACATAAAAAAACCTGGCCAACGGACCAGGTTTCTACAATTTCGTGGAGTTATCAGGCTTCCTGTGCGAAGGAGATCTCTGCCATGAACTCACCCACTTCCAAGACATCCCCTTCCTGCAGCTGCACACCGCCCTTGGAGTCAATCTCTTTGTTATTGATCCGGGGGAAACTCGAACCACCAATGTGTAACAGATAGAAGCCCTGGGGGCGTCGTGCAATCACCGCCACATTTTCACCAGGCTTACCGATGGTAAAGAGTGAACGGTCAATCCGCTCCATGTTGCCCTTATTAGGCCCCCGGAAGCAACGCAACGTCGCACTCTTCGGAAGTAGTTTTCTCGGCTGTTTGGCCTGCTTGCTGCGAGCGGCCGCGATAGCTGCCGGCTGAATGACAACGGTCTTATCCAGATCATCCTCTTCTTCAACTTCGGCCTGCAGATCGACCTGATAGGTACCGATAATCAGTCGGTCACCCGATTTGAGAACGTGCTTGGTAATACTTCGTCCGTTCAACTGGGTACCGTTGGTACTTCCCAGGTCCTCTATATAAAGGTCTGTATAGATGCGTCGGATACTCGCATGATTCCGGCTGACAGACGGATCATTAAGCTGTACATCAGAGTCCGCGTCCCTGCCAATGGTGACGATCTGCTTATCAATGAAAACCTCATCAACCAGCACACCATCTTTATTTATTACCAGCTTTTCCATCGTCACTCCCGGTCCTCTTGCTGCAGGTTGCAATGCCATCATAATTGAGGGGACACCACGGCCAGCGAGATATTATCCAGCCCACCGTTATCCAGGGCCCTGTCCAATAACTGCTTGGCTGCAATCCCCATTTCACCCTTCGATTCGGTGAGGATCCTTTGCATCACCTGATCAGATACCATATTACTCAATCCATCAGAACAGAAAAGGAAGTGGTCACCCTGTGCGACGTCAGCACTTGCAACATCCACTTCGACCGACTCATTGATGCCCAGACCTCGAATGAGGATATTTCCTTTCACCCCGGCATCCAGCGCTTCCTGAATAGAACTGAACATACCCTCATCAACCACGGCCTGAATCATGGAGTGATCTTTTGTTAACTGCTCCAAATGCCCTTCACGCAGCCGATAGAGCCGGGAATCACCCACATGACCGTAGTAGATCTTCCCTTCCAGAAAAACTCCCATCACCACCGTGGTCGCCATCCCGTCGTACTCGGGCGTGGCCATCATCATAGAGAGTATTGCCTCATTCGCCGCCGCAACAGCAACACTCACCATCTGTTCTGATGGCTTCTGATTATCAGTATAGTGCGGAAGCAGCTCAGCGGTAATAGTTTCTACCGCCAGTTGACTGGCCACCTCACCGGCGTTGTAGCCCCCCATGCCATCAGCCAAAATCACCAGGCCGTGCGTTTCGAGTACAGCGACGCTGTCCTCATTGATCTCTCTCACCCGCCCCTTATCGGAGTAGGTGACAGCACTAATGGGCATTACATTCATATCTTCTGTTCTGGAGCCGGTATAATCCACCGGTTCACCCTCGTGGCGTGACGCTGTCGCAGCATGAATTTGCTATCGGCAACCTACGCATCAGACTTGAATCATCAGACAGTCAGAACGATTATTCTGTAAACGACTGCACATTTCTGAAGATACAAGAAAATAAATCACCTGAATATGCGGGGTTAATACAGAAAAGGAGCTCACGAGGTAAACAAGCGTTATTGCGCGCTTTGCGGCTTCATTTTGCTCATGATTTCATAGAGCTTCTCCGCATCCACATACCCCGGCACCATCTCACCATTCTCAAGCACCAAGACCGGTGCGCCGGACACCCCAAGCTGATTGCCCAACTGAAAGTGTTCGTTGACCGGGTTATCACAATCACGGGGATCAACCATCTCCCCGGTCATAGCCCGGGTCAGCGCCTTCTGACGATTGACAGAACACCATACCGTCACGGCTTTCAGATAAGAGACACTATCAACCCCAGCCCGCGGAAAAAACAGGTAGCGAATGCGTATGCCGCGATGGGTATAGGTCTCGATCTCCCGCTGTAGTTTTCGACTGTAGGCACTATCAATATCGGTAAATACAGTGAGGGTATGTTTGACCCGACCAGTCGGCTCGATGATCAGCATATTCTCCTCACCCAACCGCTCAATCGCATTCAGCGTCACTTGCTGTAAACGAGGCGTAGTGAGGCTCTTTTGCTGCTCCAGATCAATCAACTCGCCCTCAATCAGATAGCGGCCATCAGCGCTAATGTAGACCAGGCGCGAACCGATGACCACTTCATAGATATTTGCGATGGGGGTTTCAGTGATACTTGTCGGTTGCACATCAGGCAACATGAGCATCAGGCTCTGACGAATCTTTTCAACGCCCTGCTCGGTTGTTTGAGTCATTCCGATTTGCGGCAACAACATAAACAGCACAACAGAAACGGCCAGACCTATCCCACGGTATATTCCGATCACCCGTCAGTCCCTGAAGTTGATATATTGCAGTGGCAAGTCAAACTCGGCCTGTTTAAACAGCGCAATCACCTGTTGCAGGTCATCACGATTCTTTCCCGTCACCCGGACCTGTTCACCCTGTATCTGCGCCTGAACCTTGAGCTTGGCACCTTTTACCATCTTGACCATTTTGCGCGCTGTATCCGATTCAATTCCCTGCCTGATAACGACCTTTTGTATGGCGGCGTTGAGCGTGGTCTCTGGCTCTTTAATGTCCATACAGGCGATATCCACCTTCCGTTTCACCAGCTTTTGTCGAAGGATATCCATCATCTGGTTGAGCTGGAACTCCTGCTCACCCTTTAGCGTGATCTCTGCGTCATTCTGCTCAAAGGCGCACTTGGTCCCTTTAAAGTCAAACCGTGTGGCCACTTCACGCTTGGCCTGATCAACCGCATTTCTAACTTCCTGAATATCCACTTCAGATACAATGTCAAATGATGGCACGGAAACAGTCTCCTCTCTTATTCTGATTTACCCACAAAGGCTACCATAATTGAAGGGACAGAGGCGCAGGCAATTCAGGCCCTGGGATGGTGCTGTTGATGCAGACTCTTTAGCCGTTCACGGGCGACATGGGTATAGATTTGGGTGGTGGAGAGGTCACTATGACCTAACAGCATCTGTACCACACGAAGATCTGCACCATGATTGAGCAAGTGGGTAGCGAAGGCGTGACGAAGGGTATGGGGTGAGAGGTGCTTGGTTATCCCAGCCGTCGCAGCATGTTTCTTGATTCGATACCAGAAAGCCTGGCGGGTCATACCGGCACCCCGCCGGGTAGGAAATAGATCATCACACACCTGCTCACCCAACAGATCCAAACGGGCGGTTTTCAAAAACCGGGTAAGCCAGTCTATCGCTTCATCACCCAAGGGTACCAGACGCTCTTTTCCACCCTTACCTATCACCCGGATCAATCCCTGATTCAGACTCACCTGATTGAACTGCAAACCCACCAACTCTGATACCCGAAGACCGGTCGCATAGAGCACTTCCAGCATGGCCCGATCACGACACCCTTCCGGATCATCAATAGCCGGGGCGTCCAGTAGCGATTCAACTTCCTCTTCTGTTAATGATTTCGGAAGAGAGCGACCGAGCTTGGGCGCCTCGATGAGTGCGGAAGGGTCGCTACTGATCCAGCCATCACGCAGTGCATGTTGATAGAACTGCCGTATACAGGAGAGCATCCGGGCCGTCGATCGGGCCTTTTTTCCCTCCTGAGACAAGAACGCAAGATAATCAAGCAGGTCTTCACGCCTTGCCAATAACAGAGCTATCTCCTGCTCTGCCAACCAGGCCGCCAGCTTATTAAGATCGGACTGGTAAGCCATGAGGGTGTTTTTGCTCAAGCCACGCTCCATCCAGAGCGCATCGGCAAAGCGTTCAATCGAGGCCGTGTCGAGCGTAACGGTCATCTCAGTTAACGTTCCTGTCTCTCTGTATCCAACAAATGATAGCGATACATCATCATACACCGATCAAGCACGGATCTTCGCATTCAAATGACCACGAAAACAGGACGCATCTTGATATTCATGACGCGAATATCACACGAGGCCGTTGCACCACCTGGGACTAATGATAGATCATAGCCCTTATAACCAGAGGCCATTGAAAGAAACCATGCGATTTACCGGACCCGAACCCGACAACACGCTCCCCGCCTGCACCGGCATTCTGCTTACCAATCTCGGCACGCCCGATTCAACCGCAGTGGGTGACGTCCGGCGGTACCTGAAAGAGTTCCTGAGTGATCCCCGCGTTATAGAAACCCCACGACTGCTCTGGTGGCTCATCTTAAATGGTGTCATTCTCCGTATCCGTCCCGCCCGCTCTGCCGCGGCCTACCGCAAAGTCTGGACAGAACAGGGATCACCCCTACTGTTTCACACACAAAACATAGCGGAGAAACTGCAACAATCCTTTGCCAGCGTGACAGGAACGCCTGTCTCTGTAGTGACCGCCATGCGTTACGGACACCCTTCCATTGAAGAGGGGTTGGAGCAATTGAGGCGCCAGAATGCGCGCCGCATCCTGATACTCCCTCTTTACCCCCAGTATTCTGCCACCACCACGGCATCAACCTTTGATGAGATCTCCCGGGTACTGAGAAGCTGGCGCTGGCTACCTGAGTTACGTTTCATCAATCATTACCATGACAACCCTGACTATATCGGAGCCCTGGCCGACAGCATAAAAAGCTACTGGCAACAGCATGGACAACCCGACCGTCTATTGCTCTCGTTCCATGGCATTCCACAGAGTTATCAGGAGAAGGGCGACCCCTATGGGCGGGAGTGCCATACCACAGCCAAACAGCTCGCGCAGGCACTGGCACTCTCAGATGAACAGTGGGCTATCACCTTTCAGTCCCGGGTCGGCACCCAGGAGTGGCTCAAACCCTACACTGATGAAAAGCTCAAGCAGTGGGGTGCCGAAGGGGTAGGTCGTGTGGATGTCGCCTGCCCCGGTTTTCCGGCCGACTGCCTGGAGACCATTGAAGAGATTGGCGATGAGAACCGGGACTATTTTCTAGAAGCCGGCGGCAAGGAGTATCGTTATATCCCTGCGCTTAATAGTAGCGATGGCCACATCGAGGCTTTGAACAGGCTGGTGAAACAACATCTCTGGAACGATGAATCGATCGTGTAGCGCTTTCTCCTGCGCCTGACACTGTCACAAAAAAACCCGGTCAGCGCCGGGCTTCTTTGTCGCGTTCAATGACAATTATTTCAACTTGCCAATACCCAACATCTTCAAGATATATTTCTCATAGATGGGTTCAGAGGTACCTTTTTTCATCTTGCGTATAAAGTACTTCTCAAAGGCGATCTTGGCCATATGCACCCACTTGCCTTTCTTGAACCAGGCCACATTACGCGGTGGAATCTGTGGCAGGGCAACAAAGGCCGCACCCGTATCACCCATATCTGCCAGGCAGATGGCATTCCAGGTGGCATTGGTGGAGAGCTCACGACCCGCAATATCATCAGCTATGTTATGCACAATGGCAGTCACCATCGACTCAATCATATAGCCGGTCTTCGGTGCGCCGGTAGGTACCGCCGTCGCCTCAACAGGCGGAATGGCAATACAGACACCGGCTGAATAGATGTTCGGAAAAGTAGGATTGCGTTGGTGACTATCGACAAACACAAAGCCGCGGGGATTACAGAGCCCTTCAACGTTGGCTACCGCATCCACGCCTTTAAATGCCGGCAGCATCATGGAGTATTTGAATTCCAACTCATGATTTTTGAGCAGATGACCACTGTCATCAAATTGCTCGACGTGCATCTTACCCTCTTCAACCTTGGTGACCTTGGCGTTGGTGATCCAGTTGATGTGATGCGCCCGTAAATCAGACTCCAGGAACCCCTTTGAGTCACCCACACCGCCCAGGCCCAGATGACCAATATAGGGTTCGGAGGTAACAAAGGTCATCGGCACCTTATCGCGGATTTTACGTTTGCGCAGATCCGAATCCATGATAAAGGCAAATTCATAGGCGGGGCCAAAACAGCTGGCAAAGGGCATCGCGCCAATAACGACATGCCCGGGATCATCCAATAGTTTCTGATAGGCATCGTAGGCGGTCAGGGCATGGTCCACGGTGCAGATGGAGTGCGAGTGACCTCCGTTCGGTCCTGCACCTTCAACCTCTTCAAAAAAGAGTTTGGGGCCGGTTGCAATCACCAGATAGTCATAGCTGATGACTTCACCACCTTCCAATTCGATCGTATTGCCTTCGGCATCAATCTTTTCGCAACGCTTGGCAATGAAGCCAATACCCTTGCGTTCCAGATGGGGCTTGATATCAAAGGTGACACTGTCACGGTCACGCCAGCCAACCGCCACCCATGGGTTTGAGGGGGTAAACTGAAACTCTTCCCGCTCATTAACGACGGTAACCTGATGATCCTTACCGAGCGTCTCTTTCAGTTCATAAGCACAAGGCATACCCCCTGTACCCGCCCCTAGAACAACAATATGTGCCATGCTGCTATCCCTCCAAAGGAATTGTAATTATTTCCTGATTTGCCCACCTGCCCGCGCCGGCATTAACTGCTGAAC
>JAPHUG010000374.1 GCA_026197195.1 Sedimenticola sp. | reverse complement strand
GGTAACCAGACTACGATGTCAC
This sequence comes from Sedimenticola sp., assembly GCA_026197195.1. Lineage (GTDB taxonomy): Bacteria > Pseudomonadota > Gammaproteobacteria > Chromatiales > Chromatiaceae > Sedimenticola. The sequence goes on along the minus strand of JAPHUG010000374.1, from coordinate 6,646 downwards.
CCTTGGTGTGGCCGCGACCGACATGCATCAGTTCAACCCGGCGTTTACCCATCCAGAGGGTCATGGATGATTCGAAAGTCAGGGTTGGCCAGGTGAGACCGGGTACGGATTCAACACCCTGGAACAGGCGAGGGAAGCGACCGACTTCGGAATCAAAGTCAAACTGGCCACGCTCAACAATCAGGTCATAGGTCGCCTGACTGGCAATGATCTGCTTGGGATTATAGGCCGAAGCACCCATGACCCGAACGGCATGGTAGTGAGATAGCACAACATACTCGATCGGCTTATCGGTTACTTCGCGAATCCGGCGAATAACGTCCTGTGCCATGTCAGGTGTGGCCTGGGTATCGATCACCATAACGCTGTCATCACCGATGATAATGCCGGTGTTGGGATCGCCCTCGGCGGTGTAGGCGTAGACGCCTTCAGCCAGTTTATCGAACGATACATTCTTCTCTTCGACGTCAGCATGGGATGCGAATTTCTTACTCATTACGTGATACCTTCAGTTGATTCAGCCCGGGGACTATTAGTTACCAGTGAAACATAAAAGTGACAAATGTCAGATGTTGTAAATATAGTTGCAAACGAAACTAATAACAACATTGAATAATGTAGGTTAATTTACACAGCTTTTGTTCAAGTATAGTTGCTAGGTGGGAGTGGAAGAGTGACCTTCCAGGCAGGGATAACGGGGTGTTTGTCAGGATAGAGTGCTTTAAGTATATTCTATAAGCTATTGTATTTATTAAATTAAAGCGGTGTTATTGCCAGCTGAAAGTGCTGTTTCGGATCTGTGGGCGTGATCCCAGAGACAAGGTGCGTCAAGTAAATGATTTTTCAGAAGCGGCCTGTCAGCCCATTGCCAGGCGTTACAGGAATGTTCTGTGGTCTGATGAATCAACTCGTTATACAGAGTTCCCTTGCGCGGGCTTCCAGCTTACGCAGTAGCTCGTCGAACACTTTCATCTCTTTGCTATTGAACGGAGTCAGCAGCTGTCTCTCACGCTCCAGGGCCAGCGGGACGATCTGCTGGTAGACTTTCATCCCCTTGGCGGCGAGGCGGAGTTGGGATTTGCGGCGATCTTTTTTGTCGGTCTTTCTCAGTACGCGCCCTGTTTTTGTCAGACTGGATACGGCTCGACTGACCTGGACCTTGTCCATATTGGTGCGTTCGCAGATCTCGTTGGCTGAAAGTGGTTGGTAGTTGCCCAGAACCGCAATAACACGCCACTCCATGATGCTGATATTGAAGCGCTCGGAGTAGATGGTTGCGATGCTGCCAGAGACAAAGTTACTGAGAACCGAAAGGCGGTAGGGGATGAAATTCTCAAGCTCTACGCAGGGCTCGTCACTGTTATTGGTGGTATTGTTCTGAGACAATTTAGTACTCCAATGGCGGGCTTTAGCCATCGCCGTAGTAAGATTTGTCGATCGTCGCAGCATCTACCCGTATCTGGTTGATAGACCGCTGAGTGTGATATTACCCGGTGGCAGATACACCCCTCGATTTGACGGAGTCTGTATTGTATGCCAACTCGGTGTAATCTATCCACTTTTAGTGTGTGTATGCAGGTCTCGCTGAGGTTCTGACATTGTGGCATCTCAGGCCTGCTCAGAATACAGCATCACCTGGCAATTAACTGAGAAGAAAGACAGGTTTTTATCGGCAATGAATAAATCCGAAGGGAGAACATGACAGAGACCGGCCGCACCAAATTGATTCTCCATGTGGATATGGATGCCTTCTTTGCATCGGTTGAGCAACGGGATCGACCGGAGTGCCGTGGAGTCCCTGTGGTCATCGGTGCCTTGCCGGGTAAGCGCGGGGTGGTTGCCACTTGTTCCTATGAGGCACGTGCTTTTGGTATACGATCAGCCATGCCGATAGCTGAATCCTATCGGCGTTGTCCGGATGCAACGTATCTCAAACCCGACATGCAACGCTACGCTGAAGCATCCCGCTTGGTAATGGATGCCCTCAGTACCATTTCGCCTGTGGTGGAACAGGTGTCGGTTGATGAAGCTTATCTGGATGTTACCGGACTGGATCGTCTGATCGGGCCGCCAGAGGCGATAGCGCGTCAAGTAAAGCTTGCAGTCTGGAATGCAACGGAGTTGAACTGCTCGGTCGGTGTGGGCAGCAATCGGCTGATAGCCAAGTTGGCTTCCGAGCAGAACAAGCCGAATGGAATGATGATTGTCTTGCCGGGAGAAGAGACCCTGTTCTTGGATCCGATGCCGGTTGCCAATCTAAGGGGGGTAGGCCCCAAGACCCTGAAGACCGTGCAGCGTCTGGGTATCCAGACTGTCAAGGCGTTAAGAGCCTATACGCTGGAAACATTGCAATCCTTTTTTGGTGAGAAAATGGCCGGCAGTCTCTATCGTCAGTCCCGTGGATTGGCTTCTGATCAGGTAGGCAATCGAAGTGAGCGTGCTTCACTCTCCAAGGAGACCACCTTTAATGAAGATGTGACCGACCTGCGGTTGCTTAGGTCAACGCTGCGACGCCTCTGTTCTGAGGTGGGACACAGTTTGAGGAGAGAAGGTCTCAAGGGACAGGTTGTCTCCATCAAGATCCGTCTGCCCGGTTTTGAAACCCACACCCGGCAACGGCGTCTGGCACTGGCTGATGATCTGGACAGTACACTCTTCAGCGTGGCCTGGGCGCTTTTTCAGTCATCAGGGTTCATGGGAAAGCCGATACGGCTTATCGGCATAGGGATCTCAGACTGGGGTGAGAATAGCGGTGCTAATCTGGATCTGTTTTCTGGTGAGTCAGAAACAGGGCAAGACCGACGTCTCTATCACATGCTGGATGAGGCTTCGGATAAGTTTGGAAAAGGCGCGCTCTCTTTAGGTCTTCCTGATAAGAAATAACGGTAAATGGGTTGACCTCAGGCTAGGGTTATTGATTATTCAGGGTGTGATCAGTGGAGGCCTTTCAGTGAGTTTGCCAGTAACACCACTAACGTTTCTGTTAAGCGTCCATGACATGGCGTTGTCCGTAATGTTCCATTCACCACGTTTTGTAACGCTCGGCTCATTTCCATTGAACAGGGCATAGCTGTATTTGCCGTAGTGGGGTAGTTTTCTTGATAGCCCTTTGATCGCCTCAATTGAGTCACTTTCAATATAGCCGAGTGTCTGATTCAATTGTGACGGATTACGTACAGTAATCGCTCGGGTGCCTCCGTTTAAACCGGTAGCACGTCGATCTATATGCTGCAGCAACTCACTGGCATATCGATTGCTCCTCCCTATGATCCAGGTATGCGCCTGTTTCGGGAGTGCTGTTATCTCGTTATCCCATAACAAGGTAAGACCAGGCTGGCGCTGTTGCCATTCTGTTACCAGTGATTGATAGGCCTGTTTCATGCTGTCGGTTGCTGTATTGGGAAGAATCGCAAAGACCTTTTTGGCACCAAAAAGCTGGCTCAGGCTGCTGGGGATTTCGCTGTCATCAAGTCGCCGGAACAGGTCGAAGAGAGGGTCTACTGCCAGGCTTACGGGGGTTAATGAGGTGTTGATAATCCAGGTCTGCTTTCGCTTCGTCATATCAAGGGTATGCCATTCAGTCGCGTTATTCCCCTCACCACTAATAAATAACGGAACCGTTAAATTGAAAGGGGCTTTTGGTTGCGTCTGCTCGATCGAAACCGTTAGCTTGTTGCCACTCGTTGATGGTTGGTAGGTGACATCAACTAATTTAAGTGTGGGTGCGCCGGTACGTTTGAGCCATTGGTTAAAGAACAATTCAAGAGATCGATTGGAAACAGCTTCGAAGCGCTCTTGGATCTGGTTAAAACCGGCCCGACGAAATTGATAGTTTTTATAGAGTGAGCGTATACCGGCTATAAACAGTTCATCACCCAGTTCCTTTCTTAACATGTGAAACAGCATGAGCGTTTTTCCGTAACCGATGGACTGGCTGATCTGGCCCTGGTTACCGCGGAATTCAATCAGCGGAAAATCATCCTGCTTGGTGACATAGCTGACGTAGTTCTGCAGGCTGTTTCTTCTGTAGTTTGAACCTTCACCCTGTTGTTCTTTTATCAGGTGATCGGCCAGATAGGTGGTTAATCCCTCGCTCCAGTTACCCGAGGTACTATCGGTGTAGACGCCGTTTCCCCACCAGTTATGTAGAATTTCATGAGGGTATGACGTGTTAATAATAAAAGGGAGTTGGATAACACGTGGCCCCAGAAGAGTGAAAGAGGGCATGCCGTACCCAGTTTCCCAGAAGTTTTCCACAAGCGAAAACTTGCTATAGGGGTAAGGGCCAATCAACCGCTCATAAAGTGATAGGTAGCGATCTGTAGCTTGCAGATAGCGTTCAGCAAGTGGTTTGTTGTCCTCTCTCAGATAGACCTCGGTGAGTATGCCAGAAGCATTTTTCTGAAAGCGCTTATAGGGGGCTGCAACCAGATAGATCTCTTCCTGAGGCTGTAACTCCACCCACCCCGTTTGATTTGGGAGTGAGCGTCCCTGGCTTACTGAGCGCCACCCCTCTGGAAGGGTTACTTGCATAGAGAAACTGATTAACGCTGATCCGCTTTGTGGATACCAGAAACTGCTGGCACTTAGAAAGACACCCTTTTTTGAGATGGTTCCGGGGGTGGTTTGTCTGAGCGATGCTCTCTCTCCCTCTTGGCTCAGAGCATGGGCTATCTGGCCCTTATAATTAAGAGTGAAAGCAGAAGCAGACGATTTAAAGTCAAGTCGGTAATGATTAACGGGTACGCGGCCAGATAGGGTTTTGATGTGTGTGAGTCTACCTTCGGGTTTGCTCAGTGTCGGGATTAAATTGGCATGTAACAAAAACTCGAAGGAGTGGGTTGCTTCGGGCAGTTTCAGCCTGTCGGTAACAATCAGTTGACCTGAGTCGGGTATAATCTCTACATGCAGTGTATGGTGGGTCTGAAAGCCTGCATTGGCATAGGGCAGTGATGAATAACAGAGGAGCAGCAGGAGCATGAAAACACCTTTGATAAAGGCACTGCTGTCATGGGTGTCGGGTTTATCTGTGTATGGCTTTGGTATCAATGGAATCATCTGTGTGAATCAATCGGGTTTAAAAGTGTCTGACTGCAAACATGAAGTTGAAGTGAGTCTATTATGTTTATAGCACGATATCCCTTGTTCCTCCTGATCATATTATCTCTCTTGATATTGACGGCCTGTGGTAATTCGCCGGTGTATGAGAAAATGCCGGCTGATCATGCGCAGGTGTCCCGTCAATCACTCCCTGAATCATCCGGGCGCTCCGCTATTCTGGCTATCAATCAGTCATCTGATATTGAAACCCTGATACCCACGCTTATGAAAAACCGCGTGATTTTTATTGGAGAGACGCACGATGATTTCAGTCATCATAACGCTCAACTGGAGATCATCTCGGCACTGCAGGCGGGCGGATCTGATCTTGCTATAGGCATGGAGATGTTCCAGCGTCCGTTTCAGTCCTATCTGGATCAGTATATCGAGGGCGCTATCACCGAATCCGAGATGTTGCAGAAAACAGAGTGGTATGAGCGTTGGGTTTATGATTATCGCCTGTATCGACCTCTATTGAACTTTGCCAAAACGCATCAACTGCCGGTTATTGCACTGAATACACCGCGTGAGATCACCAGTCAGGTTTCCAGAGAGGGTATCGATTCACTGTCCGAGGAGCAGCGTAAACAGATTCCCTCCGATATTGATTATTCAGATAAAGCCTACAGCGAAAGGCTGAACGGAATATTCAAACAACATGGTGAGCGGGCTGATCGAAGTTTTGATCGTTTTGTCGACGTTCAGCTGCTATGGGATGAAGGTATGGCAGAACGGGCGGCTGACTATCTTATTGCTAACCCGGACAAGCAGTTAGTTGTTCTGGCCGGTAGCGGTCACCTTATGCATGGTTCAGGCATTCCAAACCGGGTCAGCCGGCGGTTGTCTGTAACCACGGCTATTGTTTTGCCAGGTGGTGATCTCAAGATTGAACCAGCAATAGCGGATTACATTATCTTCCCCCAGGAGATCAGTTTGCCCAAGCCAGGGATGATGGGGATTTTTATGGAATCCTCTTCTGAAGGGGTACGCGTTGCTGGACTGGCAGAAGCGGGGGCCGCTGGAAAGTCGGGCGTCAAGCGCGATGACATTCTGCTGGCGATTGATGGTCAAAAGGTGGCGGCAACAACAGATGTAAGAATTGCCCTGCTAGACAAGCAGCCAGGAGATGAGATAACCCTGGAGTTGTTACGAAAGGGTGTTTTATTTGGGAGCAAAACAGTCACGTTGCGGCTGGTATTAGGGGAATAACCTGCCACTCACTCTATGCCCTGAGGATTCAGCAAGGCATATCAACCTAACAGTTCGACAACTATCAGCCGACCTGATTTCAAGCAGAAATTTAGGGAGATTCACCGGGGTGTAAAATCACCCCGGTGAATGAATCTCTACAGCTTAAACGATGGTTACGTTTTCAGCCTGTGGACCTTTCTGGCCCTGGGTCACTTCGAAGGTGACCTTCTGACCTTCTGTCAGTGTGCGGCGTCCGGTACCATTGATGGCACGGAAGTGAACGAATACATCAGAACCGCCTTCGCGCTCGATGAAACCAAATCCTTTGTCATCGTTAAACCACTTAACGACACCG
>JAPHUG010000128.1 GCA_026197195.1 Sedimenticola sp. | reverse complement strand
ATATCTATGAAAAAGGTGATCTGACCTGGTTGCTTAAAGGCGGTGGTATCGTCGGTAAAGGTCATGTTCCGTCCAACTTTTTCAATATGGGTGAGAAGAGCCTGTTCTGGATGTTGATATTGGTCGGTGGTGTTATTGCCGGTTCCGGCCTGATGCTGTTGTTCCCTATATTTAACCAGGGCCGTGTACTGCTTGAGTTTTCACATGTGGCACATGGTATTGCCGCCGTAGTGATGATGACGGCTGTTATCGGGCATATCTACATTGGCACAATTGGTATGGAGGGGGCGCTGGACGGTATGACCAGCGGCTACTGTGATCTTAACTGGGCACGTGAGCACCATGACCACTGGGCTAAGGAGTGTGAGGTGCGAGGTGAGGTGTTTACGGATGCTGAAGTGAGTCAGCAGGCGGGTGAAAAAGGCGCGGGCGGTTCACTGCCGAGAGCAGAGCAGAATTAAGGGTTTTCTAGCGGGTGAACGGATACCCGGTTTCTCCCGCTATTCTTTGACTGATATAACGCCAGGTCAGCCCGTTTAATGATCTCCTGAATGGGCTGGTTATCATATTCAGCAATACCTATTGAAACCTGGATGGTCAGTCCGGGTGCAATGTTGCCATGTTCATGCTGTGAGATGGTTCGCCTGATCCGATCAGCCACCTTTTCGGCCTCTGATACATGGGTGTCAGGCATAATTAGCAGGAACTCTTCCCCGCCGTAGCGACCGATCTTGTCAGGACTGCGTAGTTCTTGCGAGACGAGGCTTGAAAACTGTTGCAGTACCGTATCCCCGGCCAGATGACCATAGGTGTCATTGATCTCTTTGAAAAAATCAATATCTATAAGCGCAATGCAAAAAGGGCGCTGGTTTCTCTTGCTTCTTTCCCACTCATTGGCGAGTTGCTCCATGATGGATCGCCGGTTGGCTAGCCCGGTTAGTTCATCCGTGATGGCCAGCTCCTGAATCTTCTTCAAAGCCTGATTAAGATTATTGTTTCGTTCTCTAAGACGCTCACGTAATCGGTTCAGATATGCCCCCAGCAGAGCGAAGCAGGGGAGCGTTATACATAAAGCACCCCAGTGCAGCAGTTCTAGTTTGAGATCGATCGCTTCTGGGCGGTTTTGAACCAGCAGGCTGAGCATCAGTGCATAGGCAGAGATAGTGAAGGCATCCAGTAACAAAAACTGCCGGAAGGTCAGCCGGAAGGCTCCGAATATGTGGGCCACCAGGTAAATGAGCAGTAACATGCCCCTTCCGTCACTCGCCATATAGGAAATCTGTATTGTCAGAACGGTGCTGGCGATAATCTGCAGGGATGTCAGGCTAGGATCGTTGAAACGAAGATTAAGCCCAGTTTTAAAAAGCAGGAAAAACAGGCTGTTGATGGCGATCATCAAGCTTATGAAGAACAGGTATTGGCTTGCTGTCAGGTAATCCAGCCAGACCAGTAGCCCGATCATCAATGTGCCTGCTGCGTAGGATGCAACGGCCATCATGAAGCGCTTGAAACGTAAACGCTGCGCGCCTGCAAGGCGAGAGTCTTCACTCTCCTCTGTGATGAGTGCCTGGGGGTCCATTGACTTGTCTAGTGCCTATTCATCTTCATCGCCATGCCTGTGCCACGACTGGGTAAGGTGTGTTTAAAGGTAGGTTAACAGCCTGTGGTAGATCTCCTTTAATCCTACAGGTTTACTAAGGTAGTCATTCATGCCAGCCTCTAGGCAGCGTTCACGATCTCCCGGCATTGCCAGGGCCGTTAAGGCTATTATAGGGGTGTTCGCCAGGATAGGGTGATTTCGTAATTGTCGGGTCACTTCCAGTCCATCCATATCACTCAGTTGTATGTCCATGAGGATAATACTCGGAAGATGCTCATAAGCCAGTTTTAATGCGTCAATACCACTACTGGCGCTGATAACCTTGAATCCCTGTAGCCGTAAAAAATCACTCATCATGGCCTGGTTGGCAGCATTGTCTTCCGTCAGGAGCAGGGTAGTTCCCTGTATAGACTGGTGTTGTGCAGGAGATTCAGCGGCATGTGCATCTGGCAGCTTCTGCTGATGCGCATTGTTATCTTCTCTGCTCCATGGCAAGGATACTGTGAATCGGCTTCCCTTTCCTTCTTGGCTCTCGACCCTCACGTCTCCTCCGTGCAACTGGGTCATTCGTTTAACCAGTGTCAGTCCAAGGCCGGTTCCACTGTAGCGTCGTGTCGATTCATTATCGAGCTGGACAAAAGGTTCAAACAGGTGCTCAAGATGGTTTCTGTCGATACCTATACCATCATCCCAGACGGTGAGCGTGACCTGTCCCTGCTCGTCATCACCAACAATCTGTAGTCCAATGCGGCCACCTTCCGGGGTGAACTTTATAGCATTACCCAGCAGATTGACCAGTAGCTGTTTCAGACGCCGGCCATCACCCTGTATGAGTTTTACCGAAGGGTCTATCTGCTGTTCAAGTTGGTGTTTTTTGGTATTTGCGGGCTGGCGTACCAGTCTGATGCTGGCCTCTACGAGTTGATCGATGGGTAGATAATCCCACTTCAGCTCCATTTTTCCCGACTCTACCTTGGCGACGTCGAGGATGTCATTGATCAGTGTAAGCAGATGTCGCGAACTCTCCATGATAGTTGATAACGAACGATCCTGACCTGTATTCACGGGGCCGTAGAGGGCATCCTGTAGCATTTCTGTGAGGCCCATGATGGTAGTCAGTGGCGTGCGTAGTTCGTGGCTCATGGTTGCCAGGAACATGTCTTTGGTTTTCGCCGCGCGCGCCAGTTCAGCATTGGCAATATTGAGGGCGCGGGTTCTTCGTTCAACGCGTTCCGCCAGCAGGGATTTTTCCTGTTTCAGTTCACTCTGTGTGCTGGCGAGACTCTCCTGCATTTTTGACAGGGCTTTGAGCAGTTCGCTTGCCTCATCACTGCCACTGACGGGTATCGGGCTGGATAGATCTCCCTTGGTGATGCGTCGCGCTACATTTGTGGCCTGGACAATGGGTTGGGCTATCATTCGGTCAGCAAACCAGACCAAAGTGGCTACGGTGAGGCTGAGAAGCCCGATTACTGCGATCAGGATGCGCTGCTCTATCGCCTGCTGTTGACGCGTGATCTGTGCAAGACTCTCTTTCTTGTACTGTATTGAAGCGGCAACCACCTGGTCCATCAGTTCCGTTGGTTGGCGGTCTATCCCCCGAACCTGTTGATCCACCGTGATATAGGTCTTGCTGTTAATGGCTCCTATTGAATCAAGGGCTTTACGGTACTGCTGTCCGAGGATTTTGTGGGCCTGCTTAAAATCAGAAGCCGCCTGCCAGGAGGGGGTCATGGGTTTTAGCCTGTTAAGCAGGTTATTGATTCGCTGTTCTGTTTCCAGCTCTTCATCGGCAAACTGGGTGAGATACTTTTGATAGAGGTCCGGTTCGTGGCCCCTTATCAGTATGTTTTTCCACTCCTGTACCTGCTTTTTAAAATGAACCTGGGTTGCCAGACTCTCCGTGACTATCTGAAAAGTGTGATCAGTGATTTTATTCGCATCGGCTGTTGCCTGTTTGTAGCTGATGGAGGCGTAATAGCCAACGGCCAGATTGATAATCAGGGCTGTACTGATTGTTGTAAACAGCTTCCATCGGATGTTCATATTACAACGAATTTGAATTCAGAAATGACGGTAGTGTAGTGTACAACAGAACGGATATAGGACGGCAATCTGCCCAAGGATAAACGCATTTAATCTTTCGATTGAATATGTTGCTAAGGGAAATACCCTATTGAAGTCTGTTATTTGTAACAGTTACTCTTCAGGGCCGTATCTTTAATAAGATTGTCCTATGTAATTAAGGCAGCATATCGGGGTCGATACCAACAGGGAGGCCGGAATGAGTTACAAGCAAGGCATAAAAAGCATTCTCATAGCAGTTCTAAGTGTCAATGCCAGTTATCTATCTGCACAGGGGCCTGAGGAGGCCGCCCGTGAAGTGGAGAAAGCGTTGCATTTGACTCCAAATGTAGAAAATGGCAAAAAAGTCTACATGGTCTGTACAGTCTGTCATCGCCCAGAAGGGTGGGCCAGCCCGGATGGCATGTATCCCCAGATTGCAGGGCAGCAGGCGAGTGTTCTGATAAAACAGTTGGCAGATATTCGTGCTAGAAATCGTGATAATCCCACCATGTTTCCTTTTACCTCACCCCGTTTGTTGGGTGGTGCGCAAGAGATTGCTGATGTGGCTGCCTATATCTCCCAGCTTCCAATGAGTCCAAATACACAGGTTGGCCCGGGTTACGAGTTGGACCTGGGTGCGCGTCTGTACAAGGAGGAGTGTGCAGAGTGTCATGGCAAGGACGGTGAAGGGGATAAGAAAGACCATATACCTTTGATACAGGGTCAGAACTTCCATTATCTGGTTCGGCAGTTCGACTGGATTCGGTCAGGTAAGCGCCGAAATGCCGATTCCAAGATGGTTAAGCAGATTCAGCGTTTTACTCCAAGAGATGAGTATGCCGTGCTGGATTATGTTTCAAGAATCAAACCACCGGAGCAGAAGGTGGCCCAGCCTGGTTGGCTCAATCCGGATTTCCCCAATTATGCGCGTATGCCGATGCCTGCCATGCCACCGATGCCT
>JAPHUG010000053.1 GCA_026197195.1 Sedimenticola sp. | reverse complement strand
TGGCATCGTCAGGGTCATGAACCCAGATATCAACACCACTGATGGGCTTAACCCCGGCAGCAATAGCCGCCTTATAGAATTTCACCAAGGAGAAGAGATTCGACTGATCCGTCAGGGCTACCGCCGGCATACCCAGTTCAGCCGTTCGTGCCACCAGTGGTTTTATACGCACCAGTCCATCGACCAGTGAGTACTCAGAGTGAACGCGAAGATGGATAAATGCCGGTTTCATAGTGGCCTAATTGTAACCCAGTAACCGGCTGAATTTCAGAAACGATACACGAGTTCGCCGATTCATTTTTCTATTTTGAAAGCAGGAATCTAAGATTTATGGAACCTGCCAATCTCATCCCAAAAGCCGTTTAACAGGCCCAAATGTCAAGCGATGTATCGGTGATATACCGAGCTGCTGCAATGCATTAAGGTGCACCTTGGTTGGATAGCCCTTATGTTTTGCCAACCCATAGCCTGGATACACTTCATCAAGCTCAATCATCTCATGATCTCTGGCCACTTTAGCGAGAATTGAAGCCGCGCTGATGGCAGGCTCCGTGGCATCACCCCCTACAATAGACTCGGCAGTGCAAGGCAACTCCGGGCAACGATTTCCATCGATCAGGGCATGAACTGGTAGGTTTGGCAAGGCCTGTACAGCCCGCTGCATGGCCAGCAGACTGGCATGCAGGATGTTGAGTTGATCTATCTCCTCAACCTCAGCTCGACCTATAGCCCAGCAGAGCGCCTTCTCACGAATCTCCACCGCCAGCAGTTCACGCCGCTTTTCGGTCAATTTTTTTGAATCAGCCAAACCTTGAATCGGCTGAGACGGATCCAATATGACGGCCGCTGCAACCACGGGACCCGCCAGGGGTCCCCTACCGACCTCGTCAACACCGGCTATCATTTTACTTATTTGCATCGGCTGTTTTTCCAATCAGTGCCAGCACCGCTTCAGCCGCTTTGCGACTTGAGTCCTGCTGCAAGGTTCTATGCAGTTGCAGATAACGCTGCTCAATAGCTCGAACACGATCAGGTGACTCAATCAATTGAGTCATTGCCTCTGCCAGCGCTTCTGGTGTCGCCGCATCCTGTATAAACTCAGGTGCCAAAGGCTCCTTGGCAAGCAGGTTGGCCATGGCAACATAAGGAATTTTGACCAGATTAAAACGTCGGACAATCCAGTAGGTCAGCGCATTCAGCTTGTAGGCGACCACCATAGCACGCTTGAGCAGCATCGCTTCAAGGGTGGCTGTACCTGATGCCGTCAAGACCACATCGGCGGCCAGCATGGCGTTCCTGGCGTCAGCATCCACCAAGGTTACAGGTAAATCGGGTGCTACTCGATTAAGTATCTTCTCAAACTCATCTCGAGTTCGCTGATTGACCAGCGGTATCAGGTAATGAACATCCGGATAGCGCTGTTTAAGCAATAACGCCGTATTAAGAAATAACTCACCAAGTGCTTTTATCTCACCCACCCGGCTACCCGGCAACAGGGCGATTACATGTGGCTTATCAGCAACGGATAACGCCTCACGGGCCGCCGCCCGGTCGCTGTGCAGGGGTATTTCGTCAGCCAGAGGATGGCCCACGTAAGCCACTGGGATTTGATGCTGTTTTAGAAAGTCCGCTTCAAATGGAAAGATGCTCAGCATCAGATCCACTGCAGCACGAATTTTTTTGACTCGCTTGGGACGCCATGCCCAGACTGTCGGGCTCACATAATGAACAGTTGGTATGTGCTGACGCTTGAGCGCAGTTTCCAGTCCGAGATTGAAATCAGGGGCATCTATACCGACAAAGATATCCGGTGGATTATTACTGAAATGTTGAAGTAGTTTTTTGCGTATGGAGAGCAGTTCAGGCAGGTGCTTCAACACCTCAACCAGACCCATTACCGTCAACCGATCCATGGGGTAGAAGCTGTGACAACCCTGAGCAATCATCAAGGGCCCACCAATCCCCTCAAAGCGAGCATCAGGAAACCTTTTGAGTATCTCACGCATCATCCCGGCACCCAACAAGTCACCCGAAGGCTCATTGGCGACGATCCCAACTCTCAACATAGTAGATTTCTTTATTTAGTCAGCCTGGTGTGGCCAGGCCATTCTTGAACTGAAAAACACAGTCCATCCCCTATATCGACAGACTTAAGTAAGTATCCCCCGGCAAAGCCGGGGGCTTTAGTTTGTGAGCCGCTCGAAGCGGCCTAAACGGAGCTTACGCTCCTTGAGCCCCCCCAAGGGGGCATTAACTACATCAGATTCAGCTGATCTATTCTGCGATCTTCAGCTTCCTGATGTCTTATATATTCCCGTATCACTTTTTCGTCTC
>JAPHUG010000363.1 GCA_026197195.1 Sedimenticola sp. | reverse complement strand
AGACAGGTAATCCGGGAACCTGTGATTACGCCACCCTACCGGGGCCATACAGTAACGGGGGGGCGTTCACGGTATCCGGCCTCCCCGTATCAGTAGCCAATGGTGCGAAAACCAGTGTGGCCTTCTGGATGTATTGGGATGGCACCAATTCGGTTATGCCGATTGGCTGGAATGCACATGATCTCTGGTTTTTTAGTGACACATTTGGCTTCAATACGGCAAACAGTGATATCTATGGTATCGCTTCAACTGGACTGGCGAATGGCTGGCATCATGTTGTCGCTGTGTTCACCAATGGCAATGTGACTCAGAACAAACTCTATATTGACGGGGTCGATCAAGTCCTTGAACAACACCGCAGTGCGCCTAATAACAATCGAGCGGTTGTCTCCAGTACTTTGCGAATTGGTGGTTGGCAAGCGAGCAACAGGTACCGTTTTTCTGGGCGTATTGATGAAGTCAAGGTCTATAATGGGGCTGCTACGCAGGCTTTGGTCACGGCGCTTTATAGCGAAACGCATCCCTGTACGGCAGCCACACCACCGCAGTTGGTCGGGTTGTGGCGTTCCGATGAAAATGAGTGGACAGGGGTCGGTGGTGAAGTGGTTGATGGTAGTGGCTTCGGGCATAACGGCACCGCTATCAATGGTGCTACCACATCAAACAGTTCACCAGCGCGGTCCGGTGACCCCGGAACCTGTAGTTACGGTGTGTATGATGGACGTAACGATTACGTCTCTGTGCCCCATACCAATGCGCTTAATCCCGACTCTTTCTCCATCTCTCTCTGGGCGCGGGTCGATGGTGGTTCACGCTCTTGGCGGTCGCCGATCACCTCTCGTGGTCATTCCGGTGCTGATCGCTATGGTTATAACCTGTATGCAGGCACCAATAACCGTTGGCAGTTCTGGACAGGCACAGGGGGCACGGCTGGCAATACCTGGAATATATTGACGGGGCCTGCGGTAACCAGTGGCTGGACCCATCTAGTCGCTACCTTTGAGAAAGGCAGTGATGCCGGTTCAGGTACCTGGCGTGGGGTTAAACGGTTCTATGTAAATGGTGCCCTGGTCGCCACTGATGCCAATGCTTATTACCGACCCATGAGCAGTGGTTACGCGGCTAATCTGACGATAGGGGCGGGTGGACAGAACGGCTCCTCCTATCGCTTTAATGGTGCGGTTGATGAAGTGCGGGTTTATAACGGCGTGCTGGATAACAGTGCTGTATCAGCGCTCTTTGCAGAGACGCATCCTTGTCCTGCAACCGTTGAAGCCTTTGGATTTAACTGTATTGAGAGCGGGGCCGATGCTTTGACGGGGAAACTCTATACCCAGTTGCTGGGCCAATCATTTGTCATTGATGTGGCGGCATTGAAAGATGCCAACAGTGATGGGACAGCGGACGCTGTGGAGACCGATTTTGCCAAAGATGCAGATCGTACAGTGACGGTTGAGCTGATTGATACCTCTACGGCCGCTGCCTGTAGTGCCTATCCCGCATTGACCCCGGCGGTCACTCAAAATCTACTCTTTTCTTCCACGGATGCAGGTAGAAAAGCGACCGCCGCCTATACCGTCAATAAGGCGTATCGTTCATTGGGCTGCCGTGTGACTGACAGTACTTCCCTCACACCGGTCGTGGGTTGCTCGACGGATCAATTTTCGGTTCGTCCGCAAAGCATCTCACTGACAAGTCCTGTGCTGAATAACAGCGGCAGCAGCGGTACACCAATCGCTGTAGCTGGGAATAATTTCACATTGGAAGCCAATAGTGATGTGGGTTATGACGGAACTCCACAAATTGATAGCAGCAAGCTGGAAGCCCATGCAGGTGCGATAGTGGCGGGTACGCTTGCCGGTAGTTTTTCGGCGGCTGATCCGCTCAGTGGGACGGCCAGTGGTACAGCCTTTACCTACAGTGAAGTGGGCAATTTCAGATTAGTTTCAGAAGGCCTTTATGATGCCAGCTTTACGGCTGTGGATCAGGGTAGTGATTGCACGAATGACTTCTCGAATAGTCTGGTGTCAGGCAAGGTTGGTTGCAAGTTTGGCAACACAGCAACAACCAACTGGGTTGGGCGCTTTACCCCGGCTGATTTTACCTTCTCCATAACCGATCAAGGGGCCTTGGAAAACAGTTGCCTGGCGGGAGGCTTCAGCTATTCCGGGACACCCATCAGCTATGCTGCCTTGCAGACCCCGGCGGCTACGATCACTGCAAGAAACAGCGCGGGTGTGACGACACAAAATTACACAGGCAGTTACAACAAACTGGTTATCTCCGATATCAATATGCCGAACATCACCGAGGATGGCACACAGCTGGGTGTCGACGGTTTAAACAAGGTGGGGTTGAGTTGGGTGGTAGGCACCCCCTCGCTGACGGATAACGCCAATGGTACGCTTAGTTTCGCTCTTTCTGGCGATACCTTCACCTACGCCCGCACCAGTAATGATTTAGTTGCGCCTTTCACCAGTGATGTAGACCTCATGGTTCAGAGTATTACGGATAGTGATGCGGTCTCTGGAACGGGACTACCTCAAACTTTTTCTCCAACCGGTGTGCCCATTCAGTTTGGTCGTCTCGCCATGCAGAATGCCCAGGGTTCTGAGTTATTGCCGCTCAAGGTGCCACTGCAGGCTGAATACTATGGGGGAACGGCCAATGGCTTTGTCACCCATGTGGCGGATGTCTGTAGCCAGGTCAATAGTCTGTCTCTGATTGATCTGGATGGGTCAGATGGGGTGATTGCCACTTCAGGGGCAGGGAGAAATACGGCCATATACGCTGTGCCGGCTATAGCCGGTGGCTTTTCCGCCAGTGACCTGAGTGATACCTCGCTGCTGTTTGTACAACCGCCAGTAGGGGGTGACTTTAACCTCAACCTGCAACCGCCGGGGCAAGGCAATACCGGTAGTGCACAGGTGATTGTAGATGTGCCCACCTGGCTGGAATATACCTGGAGCGGTACCACGATGAGTGATCCGTCTGCAAAGGCCACGTTCGGCGTCTTCAGTCGCCCCAGTTCACTGATTTATCGGCGTGAGAATACCCAATAGTTGAAGCGGCTTGTTAGTGGCTGCCAATAGCCGACAGGCCACCTTCCAGTACATGAACATTGAACCCTTCCTGACTTAGCAGAAAGGCGCAGGTAGCGCTGCGCTGACCTGAATCACAGTAGACGATGTATGTTTTGTTGCGATCAAGTTCTGGAATGGCCGTTCGTAGTTGGTTCTGGGGGATGTTGATACTTCCGGGTAGACCATTGTGTTCGAATTCGCGCCTGAAACGCACATCAATTTTTATGGCACCATCGGCGGCCAACTGGTTGAGGGTTGTATAGTCAATCCACTGCAGCAGGGGTGCTTCCAGGAGTGCAAGGAAGTCCTCTTTAGACAGGCGCATCAGCTTGCCGTTGGTCATCATTGAAACATTGGCATTGCGAACGGCATCTGTAATCAATGCCTCTTCACCAAAACTACTGCAGGGCCCCAGTTCCGCCAGAATAATTTCCCCCGTGTCCGAGGGGAGGGTTACCCGGCAACGCCCCTGTTTGATGACATAATAGTAATCGCCGGGGTCGCCTGACTTGATGATCAGATCACCGGCTTTGGTGGCAACCTCTTCCATTCGGGTGAAGAGGGTTTGAATATTGGCGGCCGGGAGTCGGGTGAAGGCAGAGGTCTGCATCATCGACATCATCCATTCGCTCTCTTCAGCGCTGGGTCCGCTATCAATCGGCCTGTTTTGTGTGTCAGTGAACTCAGGAGAAAAGTGCCCCCAGGCGAGTAAACGATCCAGTAGAGAGGATTCAAATCGAACCAGCGTCGCAGACTGGGATAGGGTCTCGCCTTTGTAGCGCCTGGGCTTTCGACTGGCCAGGGCGTGCAATCCCCGGTCTGATCCGGCTGAAACGCGAATCTCTTCACCGTCTTGTGAAGTGAGTGCTATCTCTCCGGACATCAGGAACAGGGTGTCCGGGTCTGAATCGCCTATACTGAATATCTGCTCACCCTGCAGATAGCGTTCCACACGCGCCTTTTCTGCCAGATAGAGCAGATTGTCTTCATACAGGGCATTGATAGGAATCAGTGTGCGAAATTTATTAAGATCCAGATCCATTATGTCATCCAACCATTAAGACAAATGCGATTACCTTACACTACGAGAATAGTAGACCAGGGGCAAGACTGGTACGGCTAAAAGTGAACAGCGTGCAGTTTCCGTCATTGGCCATTCTAGTGTAATATTCGCCCTCCGTTTCGTTCGAGGTGTCACATGCAGGATCTTAACCCTATCACCAACAAAATCAGTGAATTACGAGGGCGCTCAGAATCCCTCAGGGGGTATCTTTGACTATGAAGGCAAGCAGGAGCGCCTGACAGAAGTTCTCAGAGAGCTTGAAGATCCGGAAATTTGGGGTGATCCTGAGTATGCTCAGGCCCTGGGGAAGGAGCGTGCTTCACTTGAAGCGATCGTTGTAACGCTCGATACACTCTTCAATGGTTTAAACGATGCCGGCGATCTCTTGGAGATGGCGGTAGAAGAAGAGGATGAGGAGACGGTCGACTCCGTTATTGCTGATCTCGATACCTATGAAAAACAGGTGTCTGAGCTGGAGTTTCGACGTATGTTCTCCGGCGAGATGGACAGTGCCAATGCCTTCCTGGATATTCAGGCTGGATCGGGTGGTACAGAGGCCCAGGACTGGTCTGAAATGATCCTGCGGATGTATCTTCGCTGGGGTGAGCATCGCGGGTTTAAAACGGAATTGATGGAGGTCTCTCCCGGTGATGTGGCGGGCATTAAATCCGCCACCATTCGCTTTGAAGGTGAATTCGCCTTCGGCTGGTTGAGGACTGAGATAGGTGTTCACCGGTTGGTGAGGAAGTCACCTTTCGACTCAGGCAATCGCCGCCACACCTCGTTTGCAGCAGTCTTTGTGTCACCAGAAATAGATGACTCGATCGAGATTGATATCAACCCGGCTGATCTTCGTATTGATGTCTATCGTGCCAGTGGCGCGGGTGGGCAGCACGTCAATAAGACAGAATCAGCGGTGCGTATCACCCATAATCCCACCGGGATTGTTGTGCAGTGTCAGAATGATCGGTCGCAACACAAGAATAGAGATCAAGCCATGAAACAGCTGAAGGCGAAACTCTATGAGCTTGAGATCCAGAAGCGAAGTGCTGACCAGCAGGTGCTTGAAGAGAGCAAGTCTGATATAGGCTGGGGCAGTCAGATACGATCCTATGTGTTGGATCAGTCACGAATCAAAGACCTGAGGACGGGTGTTGAAACCGGTAATACCCAGGCGGTTCTGGATGGCGGTCTGGATATGTTTCTGGAAGCCAGCCTGAAAAGTGGTCTGTAATCGCAGATTGAGTTAGAGAGACGTAACGGCCAATACGTTTTCAAGTCGTGCAACGGCCTTCTTGTAATAAATAATGAGTTTTTTACCATGAGTGAACAGATCCAGGATGAGAACAAGCTGATAGCCCTGCGCCGCGAAAAGCTGATGCAGATCCGCGAGCGGGGTGTCGCTTTTCCTAACGATTTTCGCCGTAACGTAGTGGCTGGTGAACTGCATGCTGAGTATGGTGATAAGAGTGCGGAAGAGTTAGAGCGTCTGGGTATTCGGGTGCGGGTAGCCGGTCGTATGATGAGTCGGCGTGTCATGGGCAAGGCCAGCTTTTCCCACCTGCAGGATATGTCGGGAAAGATTCAGCTGTTTGTGCAGAGGGATTCCCTGCCGGAAGGTTTTTATAACGAGTTCTACAAAAAAGAGTGGGATGTAGGCGATATCATTGGGGCTGAAGGCCAGCTCTTCAAAACCAAAACCGGTGAGCTGTCGATCCGTTGCGATGAGCTGAAACTGCTGACCAAGTCATTGCGTCCGCTGCCAGAGAAGTTTCACGGTTTGACCGATCAGGAGCAACGTTATCGTCAGCGCTACCTTGATCTCATTATGAGTGAATCATCCCGGGACACTTTCCGGGTACGCACCCGGATGATTCAGTTTATTCGAAACTACCTTAACAAAAAGGATTTCATGGAGGTCGAGACCCCCATGATGCAGGCGATTCCGGGCGGTGCCACGGCACGACCTTTCATGACCCATCACAACGCCCTGGATATGCAGCTGTTTTTGCGTATAGCGCCGGAGCTCTATCTTAAGCGCCTGGTAGTCGGTGGTTTTGAGCGGGTCTATGAGATTAATCGTAACTTCCGAAATGAGGGGCTCTCGACCCGCCATAATCCTGAATTTACCATGCTGGAGTTCTATCAGGCCTATGCAGATTACCGCGACCTGATGGATCTGACCGAAGCGATGTTGCGTGGTCTGGCGCAAGAGATAGTCGGCTCTACCACTATAAATTATCAGGGCGAAAGTTACGATTTTGGTCAACCGTTTGCTCGGATGACAGTGAAAGAGTCGATTCTCCATTTTAATCCGGAGATCAGTGAGGCCCAGCTTGATGATATTGAACAGGCCCGTGCTCTGGCCGATAGCCTAGGTATCCCACTTAAACCAACCTATGGTTTGGGTAAGGTGCAGATCGAGATCTTTGAGAAGACAGCGGAGCACCGGTTAATGAACCCAACCTTCATCACCGCTTATCCGACGGAGGTTTCACCACTGGCCCGACGGAGTGATGATGATCCCTTCGTAACCGATCGTTTCGAGTTTTTTGTCGGCGGCCGTGAGATTGCCAATGGCTTCTCAGAGCTTAATGATGCGGAAGATCAGGCTGAACGATTCCGCATGCAGGTCGAAGAGAAAGAGGCGGGGGATGACGAGGCGATGCATTTCGATGCCGACTATGTCCGGGCATTGGAGCATGGGCTGCCTCCCACTGCGGGTGAAGGTATCGGTATTGACCGTTTGGTGATGCTGTTTACAGATTCTCCCTCTATTCGCGATGTGTTGCTGTTTCCCCATATGCGGGCCGAGTAGTCAGTACCGACAGAGCGTAAAAAAAGGGCAGCGAATAGGCTGCCCTTTTTTGTTCTTTGGGTGCTGCTGTTACAGGAAAGCGCCCTGAACGGATTCAATATCTTCCGCCACACCCTCGATTTCGATGAGTTCAATCTCGGGATCAAGGCCGACCTTGAGGAAGGCAGGAACTTTGAGCCAGTCCGCAGGTGACTCGATTTCATTTGTGTGTTGGGACTGCAGTCGGGCCACAATGACTACATCCACGTAATCGGCCTGTTGACCACCGTCATATTGCAGGTTGCGGGACTCTCTTGCTGCCTCTTCCAGGGTCTCGGCAAATCCCCAGGCATTGAGGATCAGTGCGCTGATATCCGGTGTCAGTTCGTCCAGCAGTGAATCCAGCGCCGCTTCGTCTTCCATCAGTTCAGGATAAGATGTCTCGGCCCAGGTCAGTATTGGCAGTGCGCCAATATTGTGGATCAGTCCGGCCAGCATGGCCTGATCTTT
>JAPHUG010000181.1 GCA_026197195.1 Sedimenticola sp. | reverse complement strand
TTCCATGCCTGTTACTAATACAGGATTGAGGTTGGCCCGGGCGGCATAGACGGCGGCAGTATAGCCAGCAGGTCCAGAACCCAAAATTAGAAGACGACAATGCTTGGTATCACTCATGTATAATTACTCCTGCAAAATCCTTGTAGACCAGAACACCCCCACTTACCCAGTGTGATCCCGGGTGGGGCGTGATCCAAGGGGAATTTGGGTGACGATGGTACGGAAAGCGTGATGGAGCGTAAAGACTCTTTTCATACATCTGTTCACTATTGGCTGAAGCGGTGGTAAATGGGCATGTCTCCTTTATTTGCTATGAAATTAGACTAAATAGATCGTCTAACTATATAATTTAAAATCTATTTTTTACTTGGTGGTTACGGTGGCGCAGGCCAGTCAAACAGAACAGTTGCAGAATAGCCCGGGATCGGTTGCAGGACAGCGCCTGCGCGAGGGTGCCTTGGTCCTTCTGGTGGCGATATCGGCTTACCTTTTACTCGCCCTGGTAACCTACGCACCCAATGATCCGGGCTGGTCCTATGCGGGACCCAGAGAGTTCGCAGAGAATGCCGGTGGACTGGTAGGCGCCTGGTTGGCAGACGTGCTGCTCAATCTGTTTGGCCTTTGGGGTTATCTCTTCCCTCTGATGGTGGGGTGGAGCGGCTGGCTGATACTGAAGGAACGTAATCCTGATAACACACTCAATGTCCCGATGGTGACACTGCGTTGGGCCGGTTTTCTGATCACGCTAATTGCAGGTAGTAGCTTGGCAGCCCTGCATCTCTCGCATATTGCCACTTTTCTTCCCAGCGGTTCAGGGGGCATATTAGGTAGCTATTTTCAGGCATTGCTGGTCAGTGTGTTCAGCTTTGCCGGGGGTAGTCTGTTATTGCTGGCCTTGATGCTCTCTGGCTTCACCTTGTTTACCGGCATCTCCTGGTTTCGAGTGATGGATGGCGTGGGTGGCTTGGTGCTCAAGGCTCTTCGCTACCTGGGCTCTATCCGTGGGCGTCTGGACGAATCGCGTAAGGCAAAAGAGATAAAGAAAAAACGCAGTGAAACCTTCAAGGTTGAAAAGAAGCGCCTGGAGACACGCACGCCGCCTAAGATTGAACCCACCATCCGTCAGGTCAAGACCAGTGAGCGGGTAGAAAAAGAGAAACAGGTCCAACTCTTTGATACTCCGGCAGCGGGTAGCTTGCCCCCTCTGGGGCTGTTGGATGAAGCCAAACAGAGTGGCCTGGGCTATTCCAAGGAAGCGTTGGCCGCCATGTCTCAACTGGTTGAGCTGAAACTGAAAGATTTTGGTATTGAAGTGGATGTGGTCGCTGTGCATCCGGGGCCGGTCATCACCCTGTTTGAACTGCAGCTCGCACCCGGTACCAAGGCGAGTAAAATCACCAACCTATCCAAGGATCTGGCTCGTGCGCTGTCGACGACCAGTGTGCGGGTGGTGGAAGTGATCCCTGGCAAAACGGTGATCGGCCTGGAGATACCCAACGAACATCGAGAAATGGTTTACCTCAGCGAGGTATTGAAGTCAGAGGCCTATGACTCGGCCAAGTCTCGACTGACACTGGCGCTCGGTAAGGATATTGCTGGCAATCCTGCGGTCGCTGATCTGGGCAAGATGCCTCATGCCCTGATTGCCGGTACCACGGGCTCCGGTAAGTCGGTTGCTATCAATGCCATGATTCTGAGTCTGCTCTACAAGGCATCACCGGAAGATGTCCGGCTGATTATGGTTGATCCCAAGATGTTGGAGCTGTCGGTCTATGAAGGTATTCCACATCTGCTGACCCCCGTTGTGACCGACATGAAAGAGGCGGCCAATGCGTTGCGGTGGTGTGTTGGGGAGATGGAACGACGCTATCGACTGATGGCTTCCCTGGGTGTACGCAACATTGCCGGTTTTAACAAAAAAGTTGCTGATGCTGAGAAGCGGGGTGAACCGATCAAGGATCCACTCTTCCAGCCCGACCCGCTGTTTGAGGCGCAAGAGGTCCCCAATCTCACCCGATTGCCCTATATCGTCGTCATTATTGATGAGTTGGCGGACATGATGATGGTGGTCGGCAAGAAGGTGGAAGAGCTTATTGCCCGACTGGCTCAGAAGGCGAGGGCATCCGGTATTCATCTCTTGCTGGCTACACAGCGACCATCGGTTGATGTCATTACAGGGCTGATCAAGGCCAATATACCGACCCGCATCGCCTTCCAGGTCTCTTCTCGTATTGATTCACGAACCATCCTCGACCAGATGGGGGCCGAGCATCTGCTGGGGCATGGAGATATGCTCTTCCTGCAGCCTGGAGGAAGCATTACCCAGCGTATGCACGGAGCTTTTGTTGATGATAACGAAGTGCATCGGGTGGTTGATCATCTAAAGAAGACCGGTGAGCCAAACTACGTAGAAGAGATTCTCAGGGAACCAACGGAGATGATTCCGGGTCTCTCTGGTGAGAGTGGGGATACGGAAGATGTTGATCCGCTCTATGATGAAGCAGTGCAAATCGTGACAGAGACACGACGGGCCTCTATATCCGGTGTGCAGCGCCGGCTTAAGATCGGTTATAACCGGGCGGCCAGACTTGTTGAAGAGATGGAACGTACCGGCATTGTTTCACCCGCCCAGTCAAACGGTAACCGTGAAGTGCTGGCTCCACCTCCACCAGAGATGTAATGTGAAAGTTAAAAACAGTCGTTATAAGCTCGGCGTTTTTCTCCTGATGTTGCTTGCCGTTACCACGGCAGCCGCCAGCAATAGCTTGCAGCAGATGGATCGATTTCTGACGGACTTGCAAAGCCTGCAAGCCAGTTTTGAACAATCGGTTTTAGATCCACAGCAGCAACAGGCAGCGCGGTCTCAAGGGCTTTTTTCCATGCAGCGTCCTGATTTTTTTCGCTGGGATTATACGGAACCTGAGGATCAGCAGATTATCGCTGACGGTCGACAGATCTGGTTGCTGGATATGGAGTTAGAGCAGGTCAGTGTGCAGACACAGGAGACCGCCCTAAAAGGCACGCCCGCCCAGTTTCTGATAGGGGGTGATCCGGTAGAGAAGCATTTTGAAGTGATTGATATCGGTGAGAGTCAGGGCTTTGCCTGGGTCGAGCTGATCCCACGTGATAAAGAGAGTCAGTTTGTCAGGGTGCTGCTTGCCTTCAGTGATAACCTGCTGCATCGCATGGAGATGACCGATGCATTTGGTCAGATCACCCGCTTTCAATTCTACGATATCAAACAGAACCCAACCTTCGAGCGAAACTTCTTTGTTTTTAAACGCCCTGATGCTTTTGATCTATACAAACACTAGGCACCTCTGTTGTGTGTCCGACTGAAGATCTTTTTGTAAATGAGGTAGCCGAGAAGATCCGCCCCTTGGCTGATCGCATGCGTCCAGAAAACCTCGATCAGTTTTTAGGGCAGGCCCATATTGTTGGTGAAGGCAAACCACTGCGCATGGCCATCGAATCGGATCGTCTGCACTCGGTTATCTTCTGGGGGCCGCCTGGTACCGGAAAGACTACCTTGGCGACCCTGATCGCCCGTCGATCAGGCGCCCAGTTTCTAAGTTTGTCTGCGGTTCTTTCCGGTGTTAAAGATATACGCGCTGCCGTGGAGCAGGCGCGGGAGGCGCAACGCAGCACTGGGCAGAAGACGGTCCTGTTCATTGATGAGGTGCATCGCTTCAATAAAGCCCAGCAAGATGCCTTTCTGCCCCATGTGGAAGATGGCACGGTACTGTTTATTGGCGCAACCACCGAAAATCCCTCGTTTGAACTTAACAACGCGCTGCTCTCCCGTGCTCGAACCTACGTCCTTAAAAGCCTCAATGCCGATGATCTGGAGCTGATTATTGAGCAGGCGCTCACCGATACTGAGCGTGGCTTGGGTCATCGCCAGCTAGCGTTGGACCCGGAACTGCGCCGTATCCTCGCCGAAGCGGCAGATGGTGATGCGCGACGGGCCTTAAATCTGCTTGAGATTGCGGCTGATCTGACCACCGATGAGGTGATCAGTCGCACCTCGGTCGAAGAGGTGGCCTCGGGTAGTGTGCGGCGCTTTGATAAAGGCGGAGATGCCTTTTATGACCAGATCTCCGCACTGCATAAATCAGTACGAGGCTCGGCGCCCGATGCGGCGCTCTACTGGTTTGCCCGGATGATTGATGGGGGCTGTGATCCGCTCTATGTGGCCAGACGGGTAGTGCGTATGGCCTCTGAAGATATTGGAAATGCTGATCCGCGGGCCCTGACTATCGCGCTCAACGCCTGGGAGACTCAGGAACGCCTGGGTAGTCCCGAGGGTGAACTGGCAATTGCTCAGGCTGTGGTTTATCTGGCCTGTGCTCCTAAAAGCAATGCCGTCTATATGGCCTACAAAGCCGTGATGTCTGACATTCGGCAATCGGCCTCCCATGAGATTCCTGTGCATCTTCGTAATGCCCCGACGAAACTCATGAAAGAGCTGGGTTATGGTCATGACTACCGTTATGCCCATGATGAACCTGATGCCTTTGCAGCCGGTGAACGCTACTTCCCTGAAACCATGCCTGAAACACGCTATTACTATCCGGTTGAGCGGGGATTGGAGATTAAAATTGGTGAGAAGCTGGCAAGGTTGCGGGAGTTAGATCGCCAGGCGCGGGGTAAAAAGTAACAGCGCAGAAAATGTTAACCGCAATGGTGAGTATTAACGCCTGCCCTCAGTGTGTAAAATACCCCTTTTTCATGACACGGGAGTGTAAATCTTGTCTCAGGTTTTGACGATAGCCGCAGGAGGGGCTCTGGGTGCGCTGATGCGTTTCTGGGTCGCTAATGGCGTCTATTCGATGCTGGGGCGTGGTTTTCCCTATGGTACCCTGGCTGTTAATGTCCTCGGGTCGTTTGTCATGGGATTGCTCTATATTCTCTTTCTGGAGAGGATGAGTGTCAGCCCAGAGTGGCGGGCCGCCCTGCTAATCGGTTTCCTGGGTGCATTTACCACCTTCTCTACCTTCTCGATTGAAACGTTAAATCTTATCGAGCAGGCGGACTATGCCAAGGCTGGATTAAACATGATCTTGTCCGTTGCGGCCTGTCTTTTTGCCTGCTGGGGTGGTTTGATTCTTGGGAGACAGCTATGAGTAGCAAACCCGTCACCATGGTGCGGATCTACCTGACTGAAGGCCAGCATCAATATCAACAGATTCTTGAGTTACTGCATGATCAGGAGCAGGTGGCCGGCGTTACAGCCTTTCGAGGTATAGCCGGTTTTGGTCAGTCAGGCAAAATACACTCTTCCACCTTGCTGGATATGTCCCTGGATCTGCCGATTGTGCTTGAGTTTTTCGATGAGGCTGAAAAGGTTTCAACGGTACTGAAACATCTTGATTCTTTAATAAAACCGGGTCACGTAGTCTGTTGGCCCGCCTACGTTAATAGTGGTGAATAAACAATGCTCGACCCCCGCTTACTGAGAAATGAACTTGAAGAGACTGCTGCGAAACTCAAACGTCGTGGTGTCGAACTGGATGTGGCGCGGATTGAGGCGCTTGAAGCCTCCAGAAAAGCACTGCAAGTGGCCGCACAAGAGCTACAGAACGAACGTAACAGTCGCTCCAAGCAAATTGGTAAAGCCAAAGCGGCTGGAGAAGATATACAACCGTTGCTGGATGAAGTGGCCAACCTGGGTGATAAACTCAAGGCGGCTCAGGATGAGTTGAACAGTGTCCAGGCCCAGCTCTCAGAGATTGCCCTCGGTATTCCCAATATTCCGCATGACTCAGTGCCTGATGGTAAAGATGAAGCAGATAACCGGGAAGAGCGTCGCTGGGGCGAACCCCGGGTATTCGATTTTGAACCAAAGGACCATGTAGACCTGGGTAGTGCAAAGGGTTGGATGGATTTTGAAACAGCGGCCAAAATTACCGGTTCCCGTTTTGTCACCATGCAAGGACAACTGGCGCGTATGCATCGCGCATTGGCGCAATTCATGTTGGATACCCATACGGCAGAACATGGTTACACAGAGACCTATGTGCCCTTTATGGTGAATGCAGAGAGTCTGCAGGGAACAGGCCAGCTTCCTAAGTTTGAAGAGGACCTTTTCAAACTTGCTGGAGAGTTTCCCTATTACCTGATCCCGACGGCAGAAGTCCCTGTGACCAACCTGGTACGGGGAGAGATCATTGAAGATTCGGATATGCCGCGTAAGTGGGTTTCACAGACCCCCTGTTTTCGTAGCGAGGCGGGTTCATACGGGCGTGATACAAGGGGAATGATACGCCAGCATCAGTTCGAAAAAGTCGAAATGGTGCAAGTGGTTCGGCCCACTGAATCCTATGCGGCATTAGAGAATCTGACGGGCAACGCTGAGGCTATTTTACAGAAGCTGGAGCTGCCATATCGTGTGGTGACCCTGTGTACGGGTGATATCGGATTCTCGGCAGCAAAGACCTATGATATCGAGGTCTGGCTGCCTGCTCAGAATACCTATCGGGAGATCTCATCCTGTTCTAATTTTGAGGATTTCCAGGCACGCCGTCTTCAGGCGCGCTGTCGTAATCCTGAAACTGGCAAGCCCGAATTGGCCCATACCCTTAATGGTTCAGGCCTGGCCGTTGGACGAACCCTGGTGGCCGTGATTGAGAACTATCAGCAGGCAGATGGCAGTATCACTGTTCCTGAAGTACTCAAGCCCTACATGGGGGGCGTTGAGCGACTGGTCTAACCAAACATCCAGGCGATAAAAAAACGCGGCGTTACTGGCCGCGTTTTTTATTGGTGCATTTATGATTATCAGACCATCATCACCAGCAGGATAACAAAGCCCACTACGGCCAATAAAGGAATGACCGCTGCCATCCAGTCACCCTGTTCCGCTTTAGGGCCATTCTTCATCCAGTGCATCGCCCGTGGGAAAAGAAAAAACAGCATCATACCCAGGGTAACCGCCATGGCGATCTGAAGCCAAATATTGTCCATTGTTACCTCTCAACAAAAACCCCGGCGATAGGCCGGGGTTTAAGATTAACGATAAATCAGATCAGCAGATTAGTCGTCTCCGCCAAACACACCCAGGATCTGCAACAGTGAAATGAAGATGTTGAAGATCGCCATGTAGAGGCTATAGGTTGCGAAGATGTAGTTGGTTTCACCACCGTTCATCATCTGGCTGGTCTGGAACAGGATATAGGCGCTCATCAGCAGCATAACGCCTGCAGAGATAGCCAGAGAGAGGAACGGCAACTGCAGGAAGATGTTGGCGATAATAGCGACCATCATCACCATCATACCGGCAAAGACGAAACCACCCATGAAGCTGAAATCACGCTTGCTGGTCAGGGCGTACCCGGACAGGCTAAGGAAGATCACACCGGTACCACCCAGTGCGGTGGCGATGGTTTGTGGGCCGTGTGGCAGTTGCAGGTAAAGCGTCAGGATG
>JAPHUG010000234.1 GCA_026197195.1 Sedimenticola sp. | reverse complement strand
ACCGGCAAGACCGCCGGTTTCACTCTGCCGTTACTTCAACTCCTTTCGCAACATGCACAAGGAAAGGGGCATCGTCCTGTGCGGGCGCTGGTGTTAACACCTACCCGTGAACTGGCCGCTCAGGTGGCTGAGAGCGTCGAAACCTATGGCAAGCATCTTCCGCTGAAATCAACGGTGATTTTTGGTGGCGTGAAGATTAATCCGCAGATCGAAAAACTGCGCCACGGTGTCGATATTCTAGTGGCGACCCCCGGTCGTCTGCTCGATCACGTCCAACAGAAAACATTGGATCTCTCCAAGGTGGAGATTCTGGTTCTGGATGAAGCGGATCGTATGCTGGATATGGGCTTTATTCATGATATCCGCAAGGTGCTGGCCCTGTTGCCAAAGAACCGACAAAACCTGCTTTTCTCCGCAACGTATTCTTCAGAGATCAAGACGCTGGCAGATCGTTTACTGGATAACCCGGTATTGATCGAAGTGGCGCGCCGTAATACTGCGGCTGAGACTGTTGAACAGCGGGTCTATCCGGTGGATCGTGAGCGCAAACGTGAACTGTTATCCCATCTGATTGGTTCAAAGAACTGGAAGCAGGTCCTGGTGTTTACCCGCACCAAACACGGTGCCAACCGATTGGCACAACAGCTTGAAAAAGATGGACTGACCGCTGCGGCTATTCATGGCAACAAGAGTCAGGGTGCTCGTACCCGTGCACTGGCAGGGTTCAAGCAGGGCGAGGTGCGGGTGTTGGTTGCAACCGACATTGCTGCTCGCGGTTTGGATATTGATCAACTGCCCCATGTAGTGAACTTTGAGTTACCCAATGTAGCTGAGGATTATGTGCATCGCATTGGTCGTACCGGTCGTGCCGGCAATGAAGGAGAGGCCGTCTCTCTGGTTTGTGTTGATGAAAAGGGTCTGTTGCGTGATATCGAGCGTCTGTTAAAGCGGGATATCATCAAGGAAGTACTGCCCGGATATGAGCCTGATCTCAGTATCAAGCCAGAGCCGATTCAGAATGGTCGCGGTGGTAATCGCAATGGCGGTCGGGGCAGGCCGCAGCAGGCACAGCGTCCAAGAGAAAACAGCCAGAAGCCACGCTCTAATCGAAACAGTCGCGGACAGGTTGCCCGAACTGATCGTAGCGATGAAAAAGTGAATGGCAATACTCGGGTTGTAAAAGCAAGTAAGCCGCAGCAGCACAACCGACCGTCCGGTAATACGGCACCGGCTGCGGCGAATAAGCGCAGCAGACCTGCCCAGAGACGTGAGCGTGCTTCACTGTTAGGTGGATAAGCTTTATTTGAATTGGAGATGATTCACTAACGCGCTGTAGTGGGTTGTTGTCTATCAGTGATTGAACCCGATCCTGATACTCAATGGCCAACTTACAGCGCGTTTTTGTTTTGGATCTCCCCAGGCCTGCTCAAGTTGACGGGTGAGTGGCGTAACAGGATCAACGCCTGTTGCATCCCGGTAGCGTTTAACGGCCGACCAGGTACCCAGATAGCCCAGCAGGTGTGGAAGTGTCCACTCGGCAGACATGGCGAAGGCGGGTATCGCCTGCTTTTGTTTAAAAGGGAAGGGCAGGTCGGCATAGCCGTTCTCCACTAGTCGTCGCTCTTCTGGCCAGTAATTATTAAGGGTGATGTGATAGAGTTGATCGATCGCTTCATCAATAGCTGGGCTGATTCTGAAGAGATTATAGGTCCAGACAGCTATCATGCCGCGCCCCTGCAGTACCCGTTTTACCTCGCTATAAAACCGCTCCAGATCGAACCAGTGTAGTGCCTGGGCGACGGTTACCAAGTCAATGCTGCCTGAGCTGAAATCTGTTTGTTCAGCGGGTGCAACGCGATAGTCAACACCCTTACACGCGGTTGCGGCTTCAATCTGATGAGCGCTGGCATCGCTGGCAATGACCTGTCTGTAGTGATTTGCCAGTTGCAAAGCGGCCTGCCCGCTGCCGGTTGCGCAATCCCAGGCAACATCATGCACTGGTGTGAGAGAGGACAGGTATTCAAAAAGCGCTGCTGGATAACCCGGCCGAAATTGTGAGTAATCGGTAGAGCCCTCTGAGAAGTGGTCTTGAAAGTCTTTGCTCATGGTTAAGAGGCTCCTGTCTCGGGTGGGAAATGGCCGTGAAGTGTGGGAAAATAGCCCTTCTTTAAGTCATTCTGAACACCTCATCATGTTCAGCCAGTCGCCATAGTATCGAGCACCCGATTTAATGAAGCTAAAAGTTGCCATCAACGGATATGGACGCATTGGACGTTGTCTTTTGCGTGCCCTGTATGAATCCGATTACTATCGCAGTTTCATCGATGTCGTGGCTATCAATGAGTTGGCTGATCTGGATGCCGTTACGCATCTTACCAAGTACGATACCACTCATGGACGGTTTGCAGGAACCGTGACCCGGGATGAGAGCCATCTGGTGATTAATGGCGACAAGATTGAGTTGTTGCGTGAGTCGGAACCGGACCAATTACCCTGGCGTGATTTGGGTGTCGATCTGGTGTTGGAGTGCAGCGGTGTATTCAAAACTCGCGCGGATGCTGAGCGTCATCTGAAAGCCGGTGCGCGCAAGGTGCTGTTCTCCCACCCGGCGGAACAGGATGTGGATGCGACGGTCGTCTTTGGTGTGAATGATCATCTGCTGAAGCCTGAACATACGATTGTCTCCAATGCCTCCTGCACCACCAATGCCATTATTCCGGTACTGAACGCCATTCAGCACGCGTTTGGTATAGAGTGCGCATTGATTACAACCATTCACTCAGCCATGCATGATCAGCCGGTCATAGATGCCTATGACACCGACCTGCGCAAGACCCGTTCGGCACTGCAATCCATCATTCCGGTGGAGACTGGGTTGGCAAAAGGGGTGGTCAGAATTCTTCCTGAACTGAAGAATCGGGTACATGCACAGGCCATTCGTGTACCTACCATTAATGTCTCTATGATGGATCTGTCGGTCGAACTGGAGTCACCCGCCACCAAGGATGAACTCAACCAGGTTTTGAAAGGGTTAAATCAAAAGGAGGGCGGACGCCTGTTCGGTTATATTGAAGAGTTGCTGGTCTCCTGTGATTTTAACCATGACAGCCGCTCATCTATCGTGGATAGCAATCAGACACAGGTGTGTAATCACCATTTTGCCAAGGTGGTCACCTGGTTTGATAATGAATGGGGTTTTGCCAATCGAATGCTGGATACCACCATTGCCATGATCGATGGTATTGAGAAGGTCACCTGCGAGTGACCACTACACCAGGACTGCAGATGACACAGAAACGCACAATCTTTTATGTATCTGAAAGCACAGGTATTACCGCTGAGACGCTGGGTCACAGTCTGATCTCACAGTTTGAACAGACCATCGAATTCAAGACCGTCTATATGCCCTTCATCAATACGGTCGAGAAGGCAAAAAAGTTAACCCGACAGTTTGATCTGGTTGCCAAGCTGGATGGTGCGCGTCCGATTGTTTTTGCCACCATGGTGGAGTACGAGATCCGGGTCATTCTGAAACGGTCCAACTGTCTCTATATCGAGTTGTTCGATACCTTCATTGCCCCGTTGAGTCGGGAGTTGGGTGTTAATCCATCCGGCAAAACCGGTCTCAGTCACGGCATGGCAAACGGTGATAGCTATGAAGATCGCATGGACATTATTAACTTCGCCATGGTGAATGATGATGGCGCCCGGCTGGATAAATATGATCAGGCGGATGTCATTCTTATCGGTGTTTCCCGTTCGGGCAAGACGCCTACCTGCCTCTATCTGGCAATGCACTTCGGTATCAAGGCCGCCAATTATCCTTTGACACCGGATGATTTTGAGGTGAACCAGATCCCTGAGCATCTTCTGAGAAACAAGGAGAAGCTGGTTGCCTTGACCATTGATCCGCCGCGGCTGAACCGTATTCGGGAGGAGCGACGTCCGGGGAGTGATTATGCCTCCCTAAAACAGTGCTCTTCTGAAGTACGTCAGGCGTTACAGATGTTCAAGAAGCACAACATCTGGGTATTGGATACAACCACCCACTCCATCGAAGAGGTCTCCTCACGCATCGTGAAGGCCATTCGTTCCAGATAATTCCCTTTAAAAATGGCGGATTAGCGGGTTGAACAGTACCGCTCTTTTGATTGATAAAAGTCCTGAAATAGCGCATAAAACCCACTACACTGAAGTCTGAGCGTCGCGAATTTCAAACGCTGGGGATGCGGGGTTTAAAGGGGTTGATGTTAGATAAAAAAATCTTAGGCATTCCATAACTTTTCTCGCTTGTGTGCATTATGTTTAGTAAACATAATGGCCTGTTTTTATTAATAAATTATCCCTTTGAAGGGTGTTGCGAAAGACAAGAATATGAAAATTGGGGTTCCGAAAGAGATCGTAACGGGTGAGAAGCGCGTAGCTTCCACACCTGATATCGTCAAAAAGCTGGTCATCAAAGGCTTTACCGTCTTAATTGCCCGTGGTGCGGGTGAAGAGGCGCACTTCACTGATGAAGAGTACCACGCGTGTGGTGCCACTCTGGTGGATACGGCCGAGGCGATGGCGGCTGATATTGTACTCAAGGTAAGAAAGCCCACGCTTGATGAGATCAGCATGATGACGGAAGGTGCCGTGCTGATCAGTTTTATCGAGGTGTGTGAGGATGATGGCACCTTCAAGGCGCTGTTTGATCGCAAGATCAAGGCAATTGCCCTGGAACGGGTGCCCCGTATCTCCCGTGCACAGTCGATGGATGCGCTCTCATCGCAAAGTAATATCTCCGGTTATCGGGCTGTTATTGAAGCAGCCAATCAGTTTGGCCGCTTTTTCCCGCTGATGATGACTTCGGCGGGTTCAGCCAAACCGGCCCGCGTGGTTGTGCTGGGCGTGGGTGTGGCGGGTCTGCAGGCGATTGCCACGGCACGACGCCTGGGTGCTGAGGTTTATGCCTATGATGTGCGCCCGGAAACCCGGGAACAGATCCTTTCACTGGGAGCCAAGCCGATTGATCTGGATATTGGCGAGAGTGGTTCGGGTGAAGGTGGCTATGCCAAGGAGCTTTCCGATGAAGCCAAGGCACGTCAACAGCAGTTGTTGGCTGATGAGTTGTGCAAGGCTCATATCCTGATTACTACCGCGCTTATTCCTTGTCGTCCAGCCCCTGTTCTGGTGACTGAAGATGTGGTCAAGCGGATGCGCGAAGGCTCTGTCATTATTGATCTCGCCGCTGAAACCGGTGGT
>JAPHUG010000321.1 GCA_026197195.1 Sedimenticola sp. | reverse complement strand
CAGTCAAAAGGTCTGGCAGGCTTTGATGTTGGCCAGGATCAACACTACGAAAAATTTAGAAACGATATGCGGTTTTCAAAAGGATTTGATAAAGAGTAATGAATTTAACTGTTCGAATAACCACTATTTTGCTGATAGTGTTTACAGTTGTCTTTGTTGGGTTTGGTTTTATATCCGTCCGGAAAGAGCAGCAGGTACTGGCGGAGTTGCTGGATAGGCAAGGCAATGGCCTTGCACAGATGGTCTCTACTTTTAGCCTTGAGGCACTCCTGGTGGAAGATTACCCAGTCCTGGAAACGGTTCTGGCATCAATCGGATCGGGAAATGCGCATGTGGTCGCCATCAAGGTCAGCCATAATGATCGGATAGTGGCCTCCTATCAAAGAGAATCATTAGGTGGAGGTCGGGATTATCGAACGGGTATTGTTTTTAAGTCACCTGACGGGAACATAGAGGCAACGCTGGGTGAGGTCTATCTACGTCTCTCTGAAGATGAAAATCATGAGTTGATAGAAAAGAGTATTCAGGGTATCTGGATTTTTGTCCTGACCTTGTTTGCAATCCTGGTTGTGTCTTTGAGCTTTATTCTGCGCAAAACAATCTTTTCCCGCCTTGAAGAGCTGCAACGCTATGCTGAATCCATAACCCCCTACCGCGCTCTAAATCATTCTGAGTCTAAAGAATCCGGAGCAGTTTTTGATGCAAGGCCACTGGACAAGAGGGCGGATGAGATTGATCTGCTCAAGCATAATCTCGAGGTTCTGCACGATGCTGTGACAGAGAAGGAGATTCTGCTTAGGCAGTATAATAAAGGGCTGGAGCGGGAGGTGACAGCCAGAACTTCTGATCTAAATCTTGCGAAAGAGAAAGCCGAGTCATCGGACCAGGCCAAGAGTCGGTTTCTTGCCAACATGAGTCATGAAATCAGAACGCCGCTGAACGGGATTGCGGGTTACACCCAATTGCTAAGAAAAACACCGCTGGATTCCGAGCAGCAACAATACCTCACGGCTGTGACTCGTTCGCAAAGCCTTTTACAGCGTGTAGTGGATGATGTGTTGCATTACTCGGCAAATGCTGCGGGTCAAATGGTGATTAAGAAAACGGCCTTTGATCTGTATGAGTTACTGGAAAATGTAGTTGGCCGTAATGCGCCCAAGGCAAAGGCGAAAGGTTTAAACCTGTATCTAGGTGTTCATAGCAATGTACCGACCAACATCATGGGGGACAGGAAAAAAGTATCCCAACTGATGACCAAGTTGGTAGAGAATGCTATTAAGTTCACAGATGAGGGTTATGTCTCTATCTGGGTAGAGCCAGACCCATCGGATTCTGCCTCGCTTCTATTCCTGGTTGAAGATAGCGGGATTGGTATTTCCGTCCTGAACAAGAGCGAGCTATTCAAGGCCTTTTCGCAAGCGGATACTACGATGAGCCGACGCTTTGGTGGTAGTGGTCTGGGGTTGGCAATTGCCAAGCAGCTGGTGGAGGCAATGGATGGAGAGATCGGTTATAAGAGCGTTGCCGGTCATGGCTCCTCGTTTTGGGTGAAGCTCAAATTTGAGCGCTCCAGTGAGCGACTATTGTCCAGCCAAGACGATAAGATACTGACCGGTAAGCGAGTCTTACTTGAAGATGATAATGTCCTTTCGCGCCGGGCATTGCGACATAAGTTACTGCGGCTTGGTTTGAATGTGGAGATCGCGAGTGCCGTTGGGATAAACAGCTATGATTGTCGCATCAAGCACCTGTTGGATGGCATGCAGCAGGATATGCTGGAAACAGAGGTGGCTGAGAAGACGCTCTTTCTGATTGATCATGAAGTGATGGAGCGGTCTGGTGATAAGCTGCCTGAGACCCTTCATCTGCTCACGGCAGGCAGTAACCTGATTGAGCTGAAGCTTGCACTGAATCGACTGTTGAAGGGTGAATCAGCCCCTTTGAGGGGTGATAGCTCGTCAGGTGTCATGGCAAAAAAAGTTCTGATTGTTGATGATGATTCAATCACCCGACTCTTTGCCCAGACTATTTTGACGGAGTCAGGTGCTGAGGTTACCCAGGCTGAGAATGGCGCTGAAGCGATAGATCTGGCCGGTAAGCATCAGTTTGATCTGATCTTGATGGATATCAATATGCCGGGTATGACTGGCTATGAAGCCGGACTGGCGGTGAGGCTGTTGGATGGAAACAGACAGATACCTATTGTCGCGATGACCTCCTACTCAAACTTGAAGGTACCTGAACCGGCGTTTGAGCGGGTCATGGATGATTATATCAGGAAGCCCTTTATCGGGTCCCAGTTGTTGGATATCGTTGAGAAGTGGGCCAGGCCACCTGCTCTCAGGTAATCGCAGTCGCCTGTTTTTTAATATCATAATAAGCATCACTTTATGGACACGCTCCCCTCGCTTTGGAACAATGCGGGCAACAGACAAGCTGTTCCGCCATGCATGAAGGGTAAAAAGGATCACTATGCCACTTATTAAAGCGTTTCCTGGGCTCCGTCCTGCTGCTGGCCGTGCCGACGAAGTAGCGGCCCCACCTTATGATGTCATGAGTACGGCTGAGGCCAGGGAAATGGTTGAGGGAAAGCCCTGGAGTTTTCTCCACATATCCCGCTCTGAAGTGGATCTTCCTCCCGAGGTTGATCCCTACTCACCCCAGGTCTATGCGAAGGCTGCGGATAATCTCTCAGCAATGATGGATGAATGCGTTCTGGTTCAGGAAAACAGTGACTGTTATTACGTGTATCGTCTTTCCATTGGCGAGCACGTTCAGACCGGTGTGGTGGCGGCTGCCTCAGTTGAGGCTTATGATAGTGACAGAATCAAGCGTCATGAATTAACCCGGCCGACTAAAGAGCAGGACCGGGTTAATCAGATCGATGCATTGAATGCCCAAACCGGGCCGGTCTATCTTGTCTATCCCAGCGATGAACGAATAGACGACCTGCTTTCCGGTGTTGCAGAGGGTGAGCCGGCCATTGATATCACCACCGCCGATACGGTCAGACATCAACTCTGGGTGCTGTCGGATAAGACTCGAATCACCGCATTAAGCTTGTTGTTTGATGCGTTGCCGGCACTGTATGTGGCTGATGGGCATCACCGTTCAGCTGCAGCCTCCCGGGTAGCCGCAGCAAGAAAGGCTTGCAATCCTCAACACAGTGGTGATGAGCCGTATAACTATTTTCTTTCCGTTATCTTTCCCCATCACCAGACCCGTATTCTGGATTACAATCGCATTGTTAAAGACCTGAATGGCCTGAGTCCAAAGCAGTTTCTAGACAACGTGAGTCAGCGATTCAAGGTTGAACCCTCAGATAAACCGGTCAAACCGGAAGAAACTGGCCAGTTTGGGATGTACATCGAAGGGCAGTGGTACCGCTTGGTGCTGCCACAAAAGCAG
Source organism: Sedimenticola sp. (assembly GCA_026197195.1). GTDB lineage: Bacteria > Pseudomonadota > Gammaproteobacteria > Chromatiales > Chromatiaceae > Sedimenticola. The sequence goes on along the minus strand of JAPHUG010000321.1, from coordinate 2,050 downwards.
ATCCCGGTAGCTGATCCTGTTGCCAGTCTTGACGTCAGTCTGTTGGCAAATGAGTTGTTGGAACCGTTGTTGGGTATTGTCGATCAGAGAACGGATAACAGAATAGACTTTGTCGGTGGTATTCGAGGGCTTAAAGCACTGGAGCAGCGGGTAGACAGTCAGGAGTGGGTCGTTGCGTTTTCCTTATACCCCACATCAATGAAGGCCCTGATGGCGGTTTCCGATGCGGGAAAGATAATGCCCCCGAAATCCACATGGTTTGAGCCCAAATTAGCTGACGGCCTGGTCAGTCATCTATTATAAAATAAAGCCTAAATAATATACTTCTGATGCCGCTACCCTCAATTAGATGCAGGGCTGCAGCGGCAACTCTATTATTGGGGCGTCTCAGAGGATATTGTCATCCTCGATCAATAATGTGTCTTCCAATAAGAATTTTGCCCGCAACCGTTTCCGGGTTATCAGTTTGTGCTGTGCCGCTGAAGGAAGGTCTGTGAGCAGGATCAGATTTTTTTTGATCATAAGATCTATGACATCTTCCACGACCCGTATCATGTCGTAGTCAGTTTGTGACAGGTAGGCTTTAGTCTCTTCCTCATCAAACTGACCCTTGGTCAGAAATGAGAGTACATCCTCGTGGCTGGCAGAGAGCTCTTCCTGGGCTTCATCATTGGGCCCATCAAAGAGAGCGATTATTTGACCTTGTTCATTGCGTTGGGCAAAGGGCATAGTATGTTTTCTGTGATTGTAAAAAATATTAACAACTCAATCTGAGCTGGTGTGATGCATCCATGCAAGTTGATATCCTCTTTACAGAACTTAGTATAATGCGCTGGGAAAATCGACAGGAACTTTAATTTTAATTATGAATGGAATGGCAGAAGAACACATGGAGCAGGCATGGAGTCACCCGCGGGATGGGTCGACACATGACGATCCACTATTAACTGCTTTGGTCATTCTGGCTAAATTGGAAGGTCGAAGTTTCTCGGCAGAATCACTCAGCGCTGGACTTCCCCTGGTTGATAATCAACTGACTCCTGAGCTGTTTCCGCGTGCGGCGTCGAGAGCAGGACTCTCTTCGCGCATAGTCCGTCGTTCAATCAAACGTATATCTGACTATGTCCTCCCTGCTGTTCTGTTATTGAAACGTCGACAGGTCTGCATTTTGTTGTCGGTGGATCACGTCAATGCCAAGGCAAGAATAATTCAGCCGGAAAGTGGTTTGGGTGAGAAGGAGATGCCGCTCTCCAAGCTTGAGGAAGAGTACAGCGGATATGCCATCTTTGTTCAGGCCGAGCATCAGTTTGATGAGCGTGCGCCTGATGTGATGAAACTCAAGAATCGTCACTGGTTTTGGGGAACGATATTTAGCTCGTGGCGTATCTATCGTGATGTACTGGTCGCCTCTTTTTTAATCAACTTGTTTGCCTTGGCCAGCCCCCTCTTTGTCATGAATGTCTATGACCGGGTGGTACCCAATAATGCGGTCGAAACACTGTGGGTATTGGCCATTGGTGTGACCGTGGTCTACAGCTTTGATTTTCTGATGCGTCTGCTGCGTGGCTATTTTATCGATCTGGCAGGTAAAAAAGCGGATATCTTATTATCGGCGCGGATCTTTGAGCATGTGATGGGAATGAAGATGAGCGCACGGCCCCCATCGGTGGGTGCGTTCGCCAATAATCTCCGTGAGTTTGAAAGTATTCGTGATTTTATAACGTCGGCAACGATAACGACGTTGGTTGACTTGCCGTTTATTCTTTTTTTTCTATTGGTCATCTGGTTTATCGGTGGCTCCATGGTGTTTGTGCCGCTTGTCATCATTCCGATCGTGTTGATCTACGGCTGGATCATCCAGGCACCTTTGCGCAAGGCCGTTGAGAGTTCATTTCGGGCATCAGCGCAAAAAGGCGCTACCTTAATAGAGACCCTCACTGGCATCGAAACGGTTAAGCATCTTGGGGCTGAGAGTGCCCTGCAACGAAAATGGGAGCAGCTGACGGCGCACATTGCCCAGTGGGGTGTTCGGTCCCGGCTTATCTCTTCT
>JAPHUG010000043.1 GCA_026197195.1 Sedimenticola sp. | reverse complement strand
GCCAGTTCATTTTCCGGATGTCCGCTGTGCCCCTTTACCCAGGCCCAGCTAACATCATGCTGACTGACCAATTGATCCAGGCGCTGCCAGAGGTCACTGTTTTTAACCGGTTTTTTAGCCGCCGTCTTCCAGCCATTTCGTTTCCAGTTCTTAATCCACTCCGTGATACCCTGTTGTACATATTTCGAATCAGTGGTCACCTGCACTTGGCTGGTTCGGGTTAAGACCTCCAGGGCACTGATCACCGCCAACAGTTCCATCCGGTTGTTGGTGGTATTCGGCTCACCCCCATACAGCTGCCGCTCATTGCCCTTGTAGCGCAGCAAGGCTCCCCAGCCGCCAGGACCCGGATTACCCTTGCAGGCCCCATCTGTAAAAACTTCTACCCGTTCTGTCACTCAATCACCATCATGTTGGATATTATTGGCGGTCGGTTCAACCACGTGCCCCCGCAAGGACTTGGGACGTAACTTCCAGGCCGGCTTTATCGGCGTCAGCCTGGAAACCCTTTTAACCGCCTGTATGACGTATGCACCGGAGAGTGGTGACCAGAATCGCCCCCCTACCCGCTCAAGAAATTCGAGCCGCTGCATAATACCTTCCTGACGCAAAGGTGGACGAAACATGATCGCCTGCTCCTCCTTGACCTCAAAACCCAGAAGAGAAAGCCAGTCATGCATACGCCAGGGAGAGATGAAATGGCCGCACCAGGGTACCTGGCGGCTACGCAACCTGAAAAGCTGCCATAGTCCCCAAAGACTCCAGGGATTAAAGCCAGTTATTATGACATGCCCTTCTGGAATCAGCACTCGCTCAACTTCACGTAAAAGCTGATGGGGATCACGGGTAAAGTCCAGCGTATGCGTCAGCAACACGGCATCCACACTATCTGAAGCCACCGGGATATGCAGCGGATCAGCCACGACACAGCCACGCGTTGAACCGATAGAATCCCCTTCCTGCTCCAGCAACACAATCTGCGTTTTAATCCGACTCAGTTTGAGCGGCTCAATCGGCTGTCCGACACAGCCCACCTGCATCAGGTAATAGCCAAAGCACTCACTCAACAGACGCTCTAGCACCTGCTGCTCCCTCGCTAACAACTCCCGACCGGGGGTCGCATTGAACCACCGCCGCAACTGTTCAGTGGTCGGCGGCCTGATGGTACGATTAAACACCCTTTTCATATGTCAGCGTCCTGCCTGTTCATCTTATAACCTTAACCTATTACAAGTCTGGATACCCATCAATGTCAGGCAGAGTCAATCTGCTTTTAAACCAACACGGATAGTGTGCAGCATTTACATCCCAATTACACTGACCAGATCACGCCCGCGTTGTGAGTGACCTCATTGCCTGATCATGACCTGTTTCCTGGAAAAAAAAAGGTTAATTGCGTATAGTCCCGGTGACTTTTTCCTATTCAACTGACACAGACGCGGATTGCGCCATGCCAACAAGACAACATGCCCTGACTCTACTTCTTGCCTTGGCAGTTACCGGTTGCAACACCTTCACCAAACCGACTGAAAGCGTCTTGATAAAAACCAGCCAATCGAGCGTGTCTCCACGCTCCGTTGCAACCACAGAAACCGTAAACCCGGTACCATCAGCCACTTTATCATCCACAGCCATCCAGGCCGACGAACAGGTAGAAACAGCGGCATCGGCTGTTCAGGAAGAGCAAGACTTACTGGAAAGGCTTCGTCGTGGCTACGCTTTAACTATCCCGGATAACAGCCGCATTGAGTCCCAGATTAAGTGGTATGCCAAACATCAGGCCTACCTGAACCGGGTACAAACACGCGCCTTGCCGTATCTGCATTACATCGTGGAAGAGGCAGAAAAACGTAACATGCCGACTGAACTGGTCCTCTTACCCATTGTGGAGAGTGGCTTTCAACCCTTCGCCTACTCTCCGGGTAGAGCAGCCGGCCTATGGCAGTTCATCCCGTCGACTGGCAAGCATTTTGGCTTAGAACAGAACTGGTGGTATGACGGTCGTCGGGATGTGGTGTCCGCCACCCAGGCCGCTCTCGATTACCTCAGTAGTCTTGCCGATCAGTTTGATGGTGACTGGGAGCTCGCACTGGCGGGCTATAACGCCGGTGCAGGCACGGTACAGCGCGCCATACGACGCAATCTAAAACAGGGAAAACCGACCGATTACTGGTCTCTCTCTCTGCCAAAAGAGACCATGAATTATGTACCCAGACTGTTGGCTGTTGCGAAGGTCATGGGCAACCCTGAGCAGTATGGCCTGACCCTGGCAAAGATGCCCAACCAGCCCTATTTTGAACAGGTCGACATTGAATCACAGCTCGACCTGGCCCTGGCGGCAGATCTGGCAGAGATATCCATTGAGGAGCTTTATAAACTCAATCCCGGTTTTAATCGCTGGGCCACGGCACCCAAAGGTCCGCATCGCCTTAGCATCCCGGTAGAGAAAGCCGAACAGTTTAGCCAGGCCATTACCGATCTGGCCCCGGAAAAAAGAGTGCGCTGGAGCCGCTATAAAATCCGTTCGGGCGATAGCCTGGGTGCCATTGCCAGAAAGCACAAGACAACGGTCGCCCTGCTCCAACAGATCAATAAAATAAAAGGCAATAACATTCGGGCAGGCAAGCATCTGCTTATCCCTGTCTCCGTAAAAAAACTGGATCAATACACCCACACAGCCGACGCACGGCTGGCTAAAAAACAGAGCGCCAAGCGTAACGGAACCCGAATCACTCACAAGGTTCGCTCCGGTGACACGCTATGGGAGATTGCACAACGCTATAACGTAAGCCACCAGGCGGTGGCCCGCTGGAACGGTATCTCACCCAGAGACACACTACGACTGGGACAGCTACTGGTCATCTGGCAACCCAAAGGCAAGCAGACAACGACCCTTGCACAACTGAGCCCTCTAAACACATCGCCCATCAACACCCGCAGCAGTCTACGCTACAAGGTACGCCGGGGCGACTCACTGGCGCTGATCGCCCAACGCTTCAGAGTCTCTATTTCAGATTTGCGGAAGTGGAATACGCTGGATGAGGGTTATCTGCAACCGGGGCAACGCCTGCAACTGTTTGTCGATGTCACTGAGCAGACCCTGTAAAGGGATCTCAGACTACAACCCTTCCTGCACTTTAAAACAGCTCACGAACCGTCCATCGGGTAAGGCTCTAAGCTCGGGATAGGCCTTTTGGCACTCTGCCATGGCGACAGGACAGCGGGGATGAAAGTGACAACCTGCCGGAGGATTGGCCGGCGAAGGCATATCGCCCTCCAACCTGATGACGGCCCGTTTAGCCTCCGAATCGACCAACGGTACCGCCGAGAGTAACGCCTGGGTGTAGGGATGTTTGGGTTCCGTCAGCAGTTGTTCGACAGCACCACGCTCAACGATTCGGCCCAGATACATAACAGCGACCTCATCTGCCAGGTAGGCCACCACTGAAATATTATGGGTAATGAACAGGTAGGCAAGCCCGCGACTCTGCTGCAGGCTTTTCAGCAGATTTAGTATTTGAGCCTGCACAGAGACATCCAGCGCACTGGTGGGCTCATCACATATGATCAGCTTCGGATCAACGGCGAGTGCCCGTGCAACGCAGATACGTTGACGCTGTCCACCGGAGAATTCGTGAGGATAGCGGCTGGCGGAATCTTCTGGCAGCCCCACCTGTTCAAGCAACTGCAGGGTTCGTTCTCTGCGCTGAGTACTGCTCCGTGCAACCCCCTGAGCCCGCATCCCCTCTTCGATGATATCCCCCACCAACATACGGGGGTTCATGGACGCCATGGGATCCTGAAAAATAATCTGCAAATCAGCACGACGTTTGCGCAAGGCTTGGGCAGAGAGCTGGGTCAACTCATCTGATTCGAAAGCCACAAGCCCAGCTGTCGGTTTAAGCAGCTGCAGAATCCCCTTACCAACCGTGGTCTTACCGCAACCCGACTCCCCCACAAGCGCCAGTGTCTTTCCGGGTGCTATCGCGAGAGAAACGCCATCGACCGCTTTAACGTGACCTACAATGCGCTTGAAGATACCCTTATGTATCGGAAAATGAACCTTTAAATCCTTTACATCCAGGAGCGGGGACTGACGACCAACCTCGTCCACGGGCTGCTGTGATTGCACCTGTTTTTGATCGGGTAACCAATGAGCGGCTTGTCCTGCCAAGTGACAACGCACCCCCTCATCTGACTGGAGTTGAGTCCAACCGGGGGCTTGATGACAGGCCTCGAAGGCCCGATGGCAGCGATCCATAAAGCGACAGGCGGTAAATGTTTGATTCAGCGCCGGCACGGTCCCTTTGATGACGGCCAATCGCTGGGTTCGCTTATTACTATCCGGTAAGGACTGGAACAGTTTTTCACTGTAAGGATGCTGTGGCTGTTGGAAAAAACGCTTAGCGTCAGCCACCTCAATAATTTGCCCGGCATACATCACGGCCACCCGGTCAGCCACCTCTGAGACCACACCCAGATCATGAGTAATCAACAGAATGGCCATACCGGTCTTCTGTTGTAGCTCCTTCAACAGTGTAAGCACCTGCGCCTGTATGGTGACATCCAGCGCGGTTGTCGGCTCATCAGCAATCAACAACTCAGGATGCCCGGCTAATGCCATGGCAATCATGACCCGCTGTTTCATGCCGCCAGACAGCTGATGAGGATACTCATGAACCCTACGGGCTGGATCAGGAATACCCACCGAATTCAGTAGTTCAATAATCCGTTGATCTCGTGTTTTTTTATCAGCACCTTCTCGTATTCTGACCGCCTCACCAATCTGCTGCCCGATGGTCAACACCGGGTTAAGCGAGGTCATGGGTTCCTGAAAGATCATCGCCATGCGACCACCACGCTCCTCACGCATGGCATATTCAGGTAGATCCAACAGTGAAGTTTTACCCAGTAAAACCTGCCCCCCTTTAATCCGCCCTACCGGAGGCAATAGACGCATGATTGAGAGCGCTGTCATCGATTTACCGCAACCAGACTCGCCGAGTAAGGCAAAGGTCTCGCCTTTTCTAATCGTCAGATCAACCCCATCAACGGCCCTTACCGGCCGATCACCGTCTCCCAACCAGGTTTCCAGTTTTTCAACTTTGAGCAGAATGTCACTCATCTACCAGAGATTCCTTAGTCAGGCGGTTAGCGCGAACTGCGCAGGCGAGGATCAAATGCATCACGTACTACATCCGAGAACAGATTTGCCGACAGCACCAGAATAAACATAAACAGCATAGAGGCCAGCAACGACCACCAAACCACCGGTTCGCGTGCCATCTCAAGACGGGCACTATTAATCATATTGCCCCAACTGTTCATCGTCGGGTCAACACCGATATTGACATACGAAAGCACCGCTTCTGCCAGCACCAGTCCAGAAAAATCAAGCACTACCGTGATCAGTACAATGTGCAATACATTCGGAAGAATATGCCGGACAATAATGGTGAAATGACCCACACCGAACGCCACAGCGGCCTGCACATAATCAGCCTCCCGCAGTTTCATCGCTTCACCTCGAAGTAGACGGCAAAGCCCGGTCCAACTGGTTACACCCAGGATAATGCAGAGAAACAGCAGACGCAGATCAGCCCGTTCCACCAGGCTGTTAAACTCATCCGCGTGATTACTCATATAGATCTGTAACATGAGAATGGCCGCCGCAATCAACAGCACGCCTGGAATCGAGTTCAGCGTGGTATAGGTGTATTGGATCACATCATCTACCCACCCCCTGAAATAACCCGCCATAATCCCAAGCAGGATGGCGGCAGGCAACATAACCAGTGTAGTGAGCGTGCCAATCAATAGACCGGTACGAATACTCTTCAGCGCCTGATAAAAAACATCCTCACCCACCTTGTCTGTTCCAAGGATATGGTAATGGGACGACAGCTCAACGCACCAGAAAAGCACCAGAATGACACTGCTCAGAGTGGCCAGCAACACCCGCCAGGGGACGGTGGTTTGCTCTTTAATTAGTACCTTAGCGACCGCGCCAAAAGAGGTCTTCCAGCGCCCTGCCAACAAGGCGATAAGAATATTGGTGACCACAACACTGACCAGCAGCCCCTTCAAAACACCTATACCGGTCAAACGCCAAATATCCCGGGACCACTCCTGATCCGGATGCTGCAGGTGCGCCCCCCCGTAGGTGAGTCGGGGGTAATCTCTTATCACTTCACCGCTGGCCAGCTCGATATTCTCTTTAGCATAGAGATGAGTCGCCAAAGGAGCAGAGTAAGTCTTCTCCTGGCGCACCCTCAGAGGCGTGACCAGATGATCAAACAGACTGATCACCTCAGCCGACTGGGTCTGCTGGCCGGCCTGATCTTTGGATGGCAGAAGCGGATGAAAATGAATTGAGTCCAGTAAACCGACGATGACATAAAAACTGAGAATCACCAGGGTACTGACACCAACCCGACTGCGGACGACCAATCGCCAGGGGCCGCGCAGATGCTCCTTGCCCGCGGCATAGTAGCCAAAGGCGATTGAAAAAAACACCAATATGAAGATCAGTGCATCCGTCCAGAGTATGACCCATTCACCCATCATGACAATCGCACCCTGGGATCAACCAATGTGTAGGAGATATCGGTTAACAGCAGTCCCAGGATATAGAGCACAGACCCCAGAAATACCATTGCCCTTACGATGGCAAAATCCTGCTGACTGATCGCATCAATGGTGTAACTACCCAGACCGGGAATACCAAAGAAGGACTCGGTAATCAGGCTCCCCATAAACAACAGGGGCAACACGACAACCACACCCGTCAGGATCGGAATCATGGCATTTTTTAATACATGCCGGAACAGGACCACCCCTTCAGAGAGCCCCTTGGCACGTGCGGTACGGACATAATCCCGATTAATCTCCTCAAGAAACAGGGTGCGATACCAACGGGTCCCTGCACCGATACCGCCCACCACACCGATCACGACCGGAAGTATCAAAAACTTGATGGCACTGAGTCCTGTGTCGTAGCCCGAGATGGGGACCAGATGCAGTAGTTTACTGACCAGATACTGTCCACCAATAATATAAAACAGGCCCGAAATGGACATCATCACCACGCACAGCACCACACTCCAGATATCAATATACGTAGCCCGAAAAAATGCGATAAGCAGGGCATAGGTAATGTTAACCATCAACCCAATAACCAACACCGGAATGGCTATTGCCAGACTGGGCCACATGCGCTGCGAGATGTCATAGCCGATATCCCTGCCGCTATCCGATGAACCAAAGTCAAATTGAAACAGTTTCAGCGACTTATTAAAAAAGATGGTATCGGTAAGCTGCCCGACGCCCTGACTGGAGGCATTAAACAGTAGCGGTTTGTCATATCCCCTTTCCGACTTCCAGTTTTCAATGGCTTCAGGAGTTACCCGCTTCATGCCCAGATGCATGCGAGCCATGTCATCCGGCGAGTTAACAACAAAAAACAGGACAAAGGTAAGAATATTCACACCCAGCAAGATAGGAATCGCATAGAACATGCGTCGGATAATATAGGCGATCATCGTGCTGCACTCCGCTCATGTCGCCGATAAACCAAAACCGCCGGTATCGCCGTGACCACAAGAACAATAATCAGCAGTACGAGGGGCCACACCACAGGAGGGTTCCATGCTTGCTGACGCTGATGCCTGACCTCAGGATCAATCCGTTTATATTTAAGGGTATTGTTCGCCATCAGGTTGGGTTTCACGTTGCCATACCAGTTGTGATAGAGCGAAAAACCCTTGGGATAGAATCCCCAGATCCAGGGCGCATCATGCCGAAGAATAGCGACCATCTTGTCGATAATCTGCTGGCGCTCGGGGCTGTTATCCATATTTTTCATCTGATCAAACAGCCGGTTGAATTCCGGATTATCGTAGTTAACCGCATTCTCCCCCGCATGGGCCACCTTGCCATTGGGACCATACAGCAGGAACAGAAAATTTTCAGGATCGGGATAATCCGCATTCCAGCCAAACATAAACAGCTGTCCTGTACCCTTACGCAGTTTCTCCTGAAAGCGATTGTAATCCGTGGCCCTGATAACCAACTGTATACCCAACTGCTTGAACTGCTTACGCATCCAGTTCAACTGTGCCTTGCTATCGGGACCGGCCGACGCCGATTCATAGTTAAGCACCAGGGCCTTACCAGTTTTTACACTTTTGCCATTGGGATAACCCGCCTTGACCATCAGTGCGCGAGCCTCCTCCAGTGATTTACGCTTAGGTTTGCCATTCTCGATATCAAACACCACAGGGTTGACACCCTCCAGCCCTTCCCGGCTACCAAAGATGCCGATCGGAAGCGGCCCCTGCGCCACCACACCCCGGCCATTTCTGAAGATGGAGATAAACTCCTCGAAATTAACAGCAATAGAGATGGCCTGACGTAGGGTCTGGTTCTCTTCAGAATCACCACCAATCACCGGGTCTGCCATATTAAAGCCAAGATAAAAGATCGAGGTTTCCACTGCCGTGGCCAGTCTGATATTTCGCTCCAACATCTCATCAGTCAGGTTGGCATCGCCCCCGGCTCCAAACTTCACCGCCTGGTCGAAACTGTCTGAGCTAACCCCAGAGGTATCGTAGTAACCCTGCAGGAATTTATTCCAGCGCGGTATCACCTCTTTCTCAAGACTGTAGATCGCCTTATCGATCATGGGCAGCGGCTTTCCGGCATCTGCCAGCATGCCCTGCGCTGCATCAGCCGCCTCACCCTCCTGCGGATACGCCTCTCCACGAAAGTTAGGGTTTCGACTCAAAACCATACGCAGATTAGGATTGTTTTCCGACAGCATGAAAGGGCCGCTACCGATGGGATACCAGTTGAGACTGATATTGCGCTTCTCAAGTCCCGGTTGACTGTAGAAAAGATCGGCCTCCCAGGGCATGGGGGCAAAGAAGGTCATGGCCAACCAGTAAACAAACTGTGGGTATTTACCATGGAGACGGATTTTAAAACGGTAGCGATCCAGCTTCGTGACGCCCGCCATCGAGTGGTTTCTTAGATCGAGGAAACCGTTGCCCCCCGGCTGACCCTCCGACTCGGCCGACAATGCTTTGCCCAGCTCAGAAAAACCGACAATATATTCCGCCATGATACTGGCAATAGGCGAATGCAGCTTTGGATTAGCCAGGCGTTTTATCTGATAGATGTAATCATCGGCCGTCACTTCACGGGAACCGGTCTCGGAAAAATCGGCCAAGGTATTGAGCTTTGCGATCGCTTCCGGTGCCAGTTGATGATAAAGAAACTGACCTGTTTCATCCTTAGCCAGCGCAGGATGGGGCTGATAGCGACTGCCCGGCTTGAGATTTATCTCGTATTCACTGAATGCAATCTGATCCGCAGTTGCATCTCCAGGTAATGGCTCCCCATCCTTATCCAGAAACAGAGGAACCGGCACCGTTGTCGCAGCCAACGGAACCAACTCATAGGGGCGCTTCAGGAAGTGGTACTGCAGTGGCGGTTCATAGATCTGAGCAATAAAGGCATACTCATTGGCAGCATAGGATCTGGCTGGATCCAGGTGCTTGGGGCGTTCGTCAAATGAACTATAGAGGGTATTCGACTTTGACTCACTGGAAGGGTACGGGGCATTCCAGGCCCGCTCCCCACAACCAGTCAACCACAGCAGCAAAAACAGCAGCACGCCCCAGCCGACCCAACGGGTCCGGCGCCTCTCTAATCCTGATTGATTCTGTTGCCCGTAATTTTGCATTCTTCTTTATTGTTATCCTTAGGGAGAGGGTAATGGCCCTGTCCCACTCGACACGAATGACTCTCCTTTGGCGAAACAGCATATATTAGAACAGACCAACAAAAAACCATTGGGTTCTTTTCCATTTGAAGCTTTTCCGGTAACTTAGTGCCTAGTTCACAGCCAGACCAATTGGCAATCAATCTACAATCACTCGAACACTCAAGGACTTTACATGGGTTTCCTACAAGACAAACGCATTCTCATCGTCGGCGTTGCCAGCAACCGCTCAATCGCATGGGGTACCGCCCAGGCTATGCATCGTGAGGGGGCAAAACTGGCCTTTACTGCACAGGGTGACAAACTCCTTGAGCGGGTAAAAAAGATGGCCGCTGAGCTGGATTCTGACATTGTCTTACCTCTCGATGTCACCTCGGACGAGCAGATCGAAAACGTCTTCACCGAGCTGGCCAAGCAGTGGGATGGGCTGGATGCCATTGTCCACTCCGTCGGCTTTGCCCCCCGTGATCAGCTGGAAGGCAGCTACGTGGACTCAGTGACCCGGGAGGGTTTCAGTATTGCCCATGACATCAGCGCCTATAGCTTTGCAGCACTGGCCAAGGCCGGGCGCCCCATGATGCAGGGAAGAAACGGTTCACTGATCACCATGAGCTATCTCGGTGCTGTTCGCACCATACCCAACTACAACGTGATGGGTGTTGCCAAGGCCAGCCTTGAAGCCAGCGTACGCTATATGGCTGACTCGCTGGGCCCTGAAGGGACTCGGGTGAATGCCATCTCAGCAGGCCCAATCAGAACCCTGGCGGCTTCCGGCATCAGTGGATTCAAAGGCATGCTCTCCGAAGCAGAAAAGAAAAATCCCTTACGACGCAATGTGACCATTGAAGAAGTGGGCAATGCCGCCGCCTTCCTCTGTTCTGATCTTGCCTCGGGTGTGACCGGCGACATCCTTTATGTTGACTCGGGCTACCATATCGTCGGCATGGCCTAAAAGAGTGACACAAAAAACCGCGTGTCGCTGATCACGACACGCGGTTTTTTTATGCCCCTGATTCAGGGCCGATTCAATTAACGGTCCGTTTCTGCAGTAATCGTTACCTCAGCGGCTGCCCGCAGGTTCCCCTGCAGATGCTGGAAATAACTTTTGCCACGGGAGCGTTGCAAGGCATCATTCAAGGCGGCATCACCACCCAGATCATTGGCTTGTGCCAAGGTCCCATCAGTGACCTTGTGAAGCACCAGTAACGCCAGATCACCCTGCGACAGGGCCAGATGGTCATGTACTGGTTTACCCGCTTCAGGGCGGCCCATGCCAAACAGATGCTTAACCAGCTCTGCTGAAACAGCCTGTTCATCCCGGTTAATCTGCTTGAGGGGTTGGGCAGACACACCCAGCTCAGCTGCAAGCGACTCAAGACGTTCACCCTGCGCCAATCGGGCAGCCAGTTCGGCACCCCGTTTGTCTGCCTTCTCAATTGCCAGCTTCACCCGCAGCTGGTCCTGGATCTCAGACTTGACCTCATCCAGTGGCCGGATTGCGGCCTCTTCATGATCGATAACCCTTAGGACCAGGACATGCTCAGCGCTCAATTCAATCGCTTCACTGTTATTACCCGATACCATTACATCTTCACTAAAGGCGGCACCGACCACTTTAGGCGCAGCCAGGATACCCTCGCCACCTTCGCGACTGATCCAGTCACTCTCTTTAATCTGAACACCCAGTGCATCAGCCGCAGGTTGTAATGAATCCGGCTCCTCATAGCTGATATTGCCCAGACGCTCGGCATACTCATAGAACAGACGTTCTGCCTCACTCTTCAGGTAGGCCTGTTCAATTTCCGGTCTCGCCTCTTCAAAGGACTTGCCCTTGGGCTCACGAACTTCCGTCAGCTTTATGATATGAAAACCAAAGGGGGTACGGACCAGATCACTGACCTCGTCAACCGCAAGTGAAAAGACCGCCTCATCGAAGGCCGGTTCCATCACACCCGCCTCAAAATAGCCCAGATCACCACCCTCTTCTGCCGAACCCGGGTCCTTTGACAGGGCCTTTGCCAGGGCGGCAAAATCCTCACCCTGTTTAATCCGCTCCAAAACAGCCTGGGCTGCCGACTCGGCCGCTTGAATGGCAGCCGCATCAGCACCCTCTTCCAGTTCAATAAGGATGTGACTCGCACGTCGCTCTTCGGCTGAAAGGTATTGGCTCTGGTTCTGGTTGTAATAGGTCAGAAGGGCCTCATCATCCGCTTTAAGGCTCTTGGCGATACTGGCAACATCGAGATCGATGTATTGGATTTTAACCCGCTCAGGGGCCATGTAATCATTCTGATGGGCAGCATAATATGTCGCTACCGCATCATCACTCACAGTAACTTCAGCAAGAAAGGTCTTGGCAGGAATAATCACGTGCTCAAACTCACGCTGCTGAAGACGGAGACGTACCAGACTGTCCAACTCGGAGGGTGTGGTAAATTCCGAGCCAACGACTGCCTTGGATAGCTGTTCACTAACCAGACCTAATCTGACCTCTTCAAAAAAACCAGAAGGCGTCAGTCCCTGTAAGCGCACACCGCGCTCAAATGCCTCTTGATTGAAACTGCCACCTACTTGAAAACTGGGAAGTGACTTGATGACCTGCTTAACCTGATCATCTCCGACCCGCAAACCCAGTGACTGTGACTTCTGCACCAACAGTCGATTGCGAATCATGACCTGAAGCACTTCCTGCCTCAGCTCGGCTTCATCAATCATCTCCGGGCGATAATTTTCACCCAGACGCTGTCTGAGGTTTTGGCGAAAATCGCGATAGCCATTTTCAAAATCACGCTGACTGATATCGTCACCGTTGACTACGGCTGCGACAGATTCTGAACCACCGCCGAGATAGGAGTTAATACCGAAGAGTGCAAAGGGGATAGTGATGAGGCCAACAATAAGCCAGGCAAATACTCCCTGGGCGCGTTCCCTGATGGACTGAAGCATGACGTACCTGAGATCCGATGTCTGGAAAGTATTAAAGAAAACGGGGTATCCAAGGATACCCCGCGTCTTCTCACCTTTGGCGGAGCGGACGGGACTCGAACCCGCGACCCCCGGCGTGACAGGCCGGTATTCTAACCAACTGAACTACCGCT